>JAFRJB010000128.1 GCA_017432485.1 Clostridia bacterium | reverse complement strand
GCAGCGCTTGCACTGCTCTGTTGCCTGTTAGCTAAGCGGTTCGGTTTACCGAACTCGCTTTTCTAATCAAGCGCGAATGTGTCGCCCTTCATTAGCGCTTTGGCGCGTCTTCATTAGCGTAGCGGCTTCATTAGTGAAACGTCTTCATTAGTGAAACGTCTTCATTCAGCGGTCATCGACCGCTGCCCTGTTGCCTGTCGCCTGTTTCCTGTAATCGGTTCGCAAAAGCGAACTCGCTATTTTACATTAGCAGTCGGCAGTCAGCAGTCAGCAGGTTCGCGGTTCGGTTTACCGAACCGCCTCTTTGGCGTAGCCGAAACTTCATTGCACAGCAACTTCACTGTGGAACAACTTCACTTGCGCCTTGCGCAAACTTCGCGCAGCGCTTGCACTGCTCTGTTGCCTGTTAGCTAAGCGGTTCGGTTTACCGAACTCGCTTTTCTAATCAAGCGCGAATGTGTCGCCCTTCATTAGCGCTTTGGCGCGTCTTCATTAGCGCAGCGACTTCACTAACGAAGTGTCTTCATTCAGCGGTCATCGACCGCTACTATTCCGCATTCCGAATTCCGCATTATCACGCCGGTTCGGTTTACCGAACCGCCTCTTTGGCGTAGCCGAAACTTCATTGCACAGCAACTTCACACAGCGGTCATCGACCGCTGTTCTGTTGCCTGTTGCCTGTCGCCTGTTTCCTGTAATCGGTTCGCAAAAGCGAACTCGCTATTTTACATTAGCAGTCGGCAGTCAGCAGTCAGCAGGTTCGCGGTTCGGTTTACCGAACCGACTCTTCGGCGTAGCCGAAACTTCACTGCACAACAACTTCACTTGCGCCTTGCGCAAACTTCGCGCAGTGCTTGCACTGCCTTTTTATTGCGCGCTGCGCGCGCCACCACTCATTCCTCATTCCTCATTCACGCAAGGCTTTGTCTTGCCACCTTTAATTCCGCATTCCGCATTATCACGCCGGTTCGGTTTACCGAACCGCTTTTCTAATCAAGTGCGAATGTGTCGCCCTCAACTTGTGCGCAGCACAAACATCACATCGGCGAAGCCGAAACATCATTGCCTCGGGCAACATCACTTGCGCCTTGCGCAAACATCACTTAGCGGCTCTGCCGCTGCTCTGCCCCCTGTTGCCTATTTGTAATACTTTATTAACAATTCCTTAATTGCATTGCCACATTTTCTGTTTTATAATGTAAAATAGCAAAGTTTACGATTTTCGGAATTTTAACAGTAAGGAATGATTGGATGAAAAAAATTACAAGCGTTATCATCATTGCAGCTGTTCTGCTGGGGCTGCTGGTCGGGCTCGGTGTGAGCGCGGCGGCGCTCGAGAGCGAAGGGCAGCTGGGCGAGACAATCAGCTTCACTTACGATGCCGACACCAAGGTGCTGCGTATTGGCGGCAGCGGTGCGATGGCGGACTACGGCAGTGAGAACGCAAGCCCTTTTCGCGGCGACACGGCGATAAAAAGTGTGAGCATCGGCGAGGGGATTACGCACATCGGCTCTGCCGCGTTTGAAAACTGCAGCGCGTTAGAGAGCGTGAGCCTCCCGGCTTCGCTTGAGAGCATCGGCGAAGGTGCATTTGCGGGCTGCGCACAGTGTGTGCTGACCTGCCCGTATGACTCCGCCGCACATACCTACGCCAAGGCGCAGGGTATGGCGTACACGCTCAGCGACAGAACAGTGGCAGCAAACTTCACTGTCACATTAAAAGGCACCAAATTTGATTACAGCGGCAAAGCGATTAAACCGCTTGCCGATGTGTGGGATGATGCGGGCAAGCCTGTCAGCAGTGATTATTACACTATGCAGTACGATGCAAACCCCGGCGCCATTGGTAAGCACGCGGTAAAACTGCAGTTTCATGCGCCGTATTACGGCAGCAAAACCCGCTACTACTATGTTAAGCCCACCATCAAAAAGGCAACTTCCTTAGTGGCAGGCGCCAAGTATCAGTTAGATGTTTACGGCTATGACAGCGCGCAAAAGAAGAATGTATCTTTTATGAGCGTGAGCAAGTTCTCAAGCAGTAACACCAAGGTTGCCACCATCAGCAAAAGCGGTGCAATTACCGCGCTCGTTTCCGGCAGCACGACCATCTCAGTCGATACCGAAGGCTTTGTTTATACCTTCACGCTCAAGGTGACAGCCCCGCCGATTGCTACCAATACGGCGAAGCAGGCGAGCACCAAAAACGGTGTGCCCGCAGGCGAGCAGTTCACCTACATCGAGCTTTCCGACTACAGCGGCAGCACCGAGGGGAAATACTTCTTCGGCAGAAGCCTTCTCGCTTCGAAGCAGAGTGTCAAATTTACCGCTTACAGCTTTAAATCGGCGAATACCTCGATTGTTAAAGTTAATTCCGGCGGCACCATCACTGCCGGCGGCAAGGCGGGCACGACCACGATTACCGTCGGCGCGAAGTTTAACGGTAAGGTCTATTACAAGACTGTCTACGTGCTTGTCAAAAACAGCAAGGCGGCGCCCTATTACTACATGCAGGGCAACTACTCCGGTGTGGCTTACGATAACCCGAGCACTTCGGGAAAAGAGACGATTGCTTCTTCCGGCTGCGGCGTATGCTCGACCGCGATGGTGGTCAACAACCTTGCCGGCAAGCAGCTGTGCACGGTCGCTTCGCTGGCGCGTTTTGCTATAGCGAATAAGGCGCGCGACAACAGCGGCACAAATTTGTACACCCTCTTAAATGCGGTGTGCAAAGCCAATTCGCATTTTTCCTATTCCGTCACCGGTGATAAGGCAAAACTGCTCAATCACCTCAAAGCGGGCGGTATGGCAATTATCAACCAGGGCGATGCCTACAGCGTGTTCAGCAGTGCGGGGCACTTTGTGGTCGCTTACAAGCAGGTCGGCGGCAACATTGAGGTGTTTGACCCCGCCATGAGCGCGAGCAAATACACCTCGAGCAATCGCGTGATTGCGCGCACAAGCCGCGGCTGTATTGTGCCGATTGACCAAGTGGTTAAGGCAACCTCCGACCGCAACCCGGGCTACTACCTGATTACATACCACAGCACACCCTTAAGCAGTGCGCCCATTCAGGCACTCGATGCCAAAGCGAAATCGACCGCCAAGAATTACAGCTCCCCGGTGACGATGTACTGCAAGACCACAGGCGGTCTGCGCTTTCGCACATCACCCTCCACAAGCGCCGGCTTGGTGGCAGGGGGCGGCGGTGCCTCGATTATCGGCTACCGCGATGCGGTAACAGTGCTCGGCGTGGTGAGCAACTCCCAGGGCAAGTGGTATAAGATACAGTACAGAGGCTACACCGGCTACGCTTCCGCCGATTACATTGTCGGCTCGCGCCCGGGTGTGAAGACGATGACCATTCCCAAGGGCAGGCGGCTGCGCGCAGCGGTCGGCACAGGTGCTAAGGTGCTCGCGATTACCAAGCGCGCCTATACCGCGGAAGTGCTTGTTGACTCCTATTGGCGGGCAAACGGCTATGCCTGGTCGCGCATTCGCATCGGTAAAAAGACATATTATGTGGCTATGACATAAAGAAAGACTCGCTTCGGCGAGTCTTTCTTTATGTCGGTTTTCAGTATACAGATTACGGTTTACAGTGGCGGTTCGGTTTACCGAACCGGCGTGATAATGCGGAATGCGGAGTTCGGAATTCGGAATTAGTGGGCGACACATTCGCGCTTGATTAGAATAGCCGGTTCGTTTTACCGAACCGGCTGCTGACCGCCGACCGCTGAGCCAACAGACTACAGACCACAGATAACAGTTGCCGGTTCGGCAAACCGAACCGCCGTTAAAATGTGCCGCTTTGCGGCACCACCGTAATTCCTCATTCCTCATTAAAACTGCCACCACCACTGAAAACTGAACACTGAAGACTAAGTAAAAAAGGAAGGCTCTGCCTTCCTTTTTTACTTAGTGTATCGCTATGCCGGGGCCGAAGATACAGATGTCGACCAAAATCAGCGCGATGCTCACTACCCACAGCCCGATGTGCCTGTCGGCATCCAACTTGCCGGTGAAGCGGCTCTGCTTCGGGGGCTTGACCATAAAGCCCGTGAACATAAAGCCCCAGAAGAAGGGAATCCACATGCAGTTGTAGAGCAGCCCCAGCCCGAAATTGAGCTCGCCGGTGGCGTTCATCGGGGAGAGGGCGGAGCAAATCAGCCCGACAATAAAGCCGACGATAAAGACAGTCATATGCAGTTGGAACCCGACCGTGCGGCGTTGCTTCTTATCGCTGCTGTCTTCAATAAAGTAGTAAGAGAGGTGGTTGAGCATAAAGAAGATGGCGACCACACCGCCGCAGCCGATAACACTCAGCGCAATTTGCAGCCCTGTCCTCACACCGGGCACATCGTTTAAGTAGGCGTACACACCGCCCCAGTCGCCGGCGCCGAACAGCCCGCCAATCATAAAGTAGCCGATACCCTGCACGAGCTGCCCGCCCATGAGCTGGGTCAGGAACAGGCGCGGTAGCGGTTTTAGGCTTTTGGCTTTAATAAGCACAATAAAGAGCACGATGCCGATAAGCGCGTTGATAATCGAGGCACTGCCGCCCGCGAGCATAATGCGGTGGAACACCGGAAGGGTTGCGATATCGACCAAGCCCATGCCCTGCACGGCACCCGCCGAGTATATCGCGACTTTATCGCCGTAGGCATAGTAGGTCAAAAAATGCAAAAACTCATGAAACGGCACAGTAAAGAAGTACGCTAACAGCGCCGTCGCAATGCAGTTAAACCAGGTGTAATTTCTCTTGTTTTCCATCAAACCGCCCTCCTTTTGGGATTATCTGATTATTATAATACCATATCGGCGCAAAAAAGACAAATTCCGTATTTAGTGCCGGTTCGGAAAATCAAAAAACAGTAGTAACAATATGCAAATAATTAAAGCATAGTCACTTGACTATGCTTTCGCTGAATCGTTTAACAAGATTATCATTCACGCCGCTTGCCGCTTGAATCGTGGCTATCATCAATTCATCCGTATCCATAGTTGAAAAGTCAATATCATAACCATTGTAACGAATCAATTGTGTAATGAATAAGCGTTGCGTTCTGCCGTTGCCTTCTCTAAACGGGTGAATCTGATTTGTGACCTGATAGAAATCTGCAATGTTATTGATAAATGCATCAAAAGTGCCGGTTCTAAAAAAGTCTTTATCTCGCAACCGTTTAAAACAAGCATCCATCCGTTCGGCAATTTTGGCGGCATCAGTAAAACGCGTGCCGCTTTTGCTCATATTGATAGTGCGGTATTCGCCTGCCCAATCGTAGATATCTTCAAACAGATACTTGTGAATGGCTTTGTAGTGCGCTGCATCAAAATTTCCTGTAATAGGATTAGCTTCTAATTCGCTGGCTTTTGCCAGAGTAATCGCCGCTTCAAATTCTTTTAACTTGTTATCATCTCGAATGCCGAGTTTGTTAATTAAGCACGAAGTTCCTTCATAACAATCTTCGGCGATAGCATCAATACTGTAACTCATCAGGCGCCGATTGGGACACCCGTAATAAGGAGGGACAGGTTTTTGCGTTGTTCTTTCATCCGCCTAAGCGATAAAAACTCCCTTGAATACGGCAAGTATGCAAAGGATTTTTTCTCACTTATCCGAATAAAATAACTTAGCAAAAACTGCAAAGCACTCAAAATCAGCCTATTTTTTGTTAGAATAAAGTCAAAAACCGCCAACTTGGCTGACGCCAGTTGGCAGTTTTTTGCTGCAATTATAGCGAAAAAGAGGCAATTTTGAGCTATTCCTCCTTATTGAGGGTGCCCCTTCCTTGCATTTTTTTAACTGTGGCGATATATTCCGCCATGGTGATGTCTTTATTGAGGAGTTTTTCGCAGAGCGCTTTATATTCGGGCAACACAACAAAGCCTTCCATTTCCAAGGAAGCAGCGGCGTTGTTGATGGCTTTTTGATTCTTCGGACTCATACTATCACTCCTATCATATCGATTATATTATATACCGAATATTTGAAACAATCAAGAGCAGAATATTTGGCAAAAAAACTTCACTGCGCAGCAACTTCGCGCAGCGCTTGCACTGCCTTTTTATTGCGCGTTGCGCGCGCCACCACTCATTCCTCATTCCTCATTAAAATAAGGTAAAAGGGGACGGTTCTTATTTACCTTCTCCGGCATTCAGTTTTCGGTGGCGAGTTCGCTGCGCGAACAATGATATACGCGCCAAGCGCGTATGATATATTTTGCAAGGCAAAATATGATATACCGCAAGCGGCATGATATATTGGCTTTGCCAATATGAAGGGCGACACATTCGCGCTTGATTAGAAAGGCGAGTTCGCAAAAGCGAACTCGCTATCATTTAGCATTTAGCATTCAGAATTTAGCATTTGTAGGGTAGGGGACGGTTCTTATTTACTTTTTTATTGTAGTTTTTACAGTTAACGGTTCGGTTTACCGAACCGCCAATATGCTAATTGGCAAGCCCGACGGGAGTCGAACCCAAACAGGTTTCTATCGCCTGTTTTGTGTTAATACTGCGTTAAAATGCCTCACAATACGACAGTATTCTTTCACCATTTTGCCTTGTCTTAACAAAAACCAGGCAGATATAAACTGCAAGCACCTCTCGGTTAGAAGTTTTTGTGATAATTGTGCCGCAATTGAGGCAGTTTGGCTCTGGGCAATAATATTATCGCACGAGCACGGTTTCTATTTACTGATTTGCTTTCATATTGCGTTAAAAATACTCGAAATACACGCCGGTATTTCTGCGCTTTTTGCCTTATCTGAAAACAAATCAGCAAAATATAAACTGCTTTGCACTTTCAATGCTTTAGTAGAGTGCAGTTTGGTGCTTTGAAAGCGCCGGTTGGCTTTCGCCAAGCAAGATTGAAAACGCCGAAATGCGCTTTAATAAAGTATTGAAAGCGTGTTTGTGCGATAGAATTATTGCCCGCAACGAAAATGCGGTAGAATTAGCCAAAAAGAGCAAGCGAGAGGCTATTTGGGTTCGATTCCCGTCGGGCAAACTGCCGATAAGCTGCGAGTTCGCAAAAGCGAACTCGCGGCCTTTTACCAATATGGTAATCGGCGAAAAGTTTTGTAGACATTATTTAGAAATATGATATAATTGATTTTAGAACACTTTTTTGAAACGGAGGCAGTACTATGGATTTGGAGAAACTTACCTCATCACCAATCTTTTTTGAGAAAAACCGGGTGTACAGAGTGTATCTCGGCGGCAAGGGCATTGCACAGTTTTGCGACCTGCCCGCCGAAGAAGATGACTTTTTCCCCGAGGAGTGGATTGCAAGCTCTGTCAAAGCCATTAACCCGAAATATTTCGGGGAGAGAGACGGCGTTGCCCGCCCCGAAGGCACAGAGCTTTTCTTTGATGATTTGTTAAAAGACTACCCCGAAAACCTCTTGGGCGGCAGGAAGTATGATTGCCTGGTCAAGTACCTTGACAGCGCCATTCGCCTGCCTATGCAGGTGCACCCCACAAAAGAGTTTGCCCAAAAACACTTCGGCTCGCCCTACGGCAAAACAGAAGCGTGGCTGGTGCTCGCCACAAGACCCGGTGCCAAGATTTATTTCGGCTTTAATCGGGAAATGACAAAAGAGGAACTCTCCGCGCTTGAGGAGCGCAGCGAAACCGAGCGCGACATTATGGGCACCATTTTAGCCGGTGTAGATGCAAAGCCCGGTGATGTGTACCTCATTCGCGCGGGGCTCATTCATGCCATCGGCGCCGGCTGCACGATCTTGGAAGTGCAGGAGCCTACGGACTTTACCATTCAGCCCGAGCGCTGGTGCGGTGATACGCATATCAGTTTTGAAGAAGAATATATCGGGCTGGATAAATCCACCGCCCTTGAGTGTTTTGACTACTCTTTGGTCGGCGAAAAGGCGCTCGCAAGCGCAAAAATCGCGCCCCAAACGCTGCAAGACGAAAACGGCGTTTTGATTGAGAGCCTTATCGGCTATGAGCATACGCCGTGCTTTGCCGAAAACCGCATTACACTGCGCGGCGGCAGTTATACGCCTTCGTTCGGTCCTTCGGTGTGGATTGTGCTCGAGGGCAGCGGCACGCTGGAGGGAGAAAACTATTCGCGCCCCATTCAAAAAGGCGACTACTTCTTCCTGCCCTTTGCCGCGCAAAATAAATTCACGCTGCATGGCGATGGGTTAGTGTTAGCGGAGTGCTTACCAAGCAAGGAGAATAACTCATGATTTTATGTGCAGGAGAAATATTGGTTGACAGAGTGCAAACGCCTGTGGGTGCGACCGACCATATCGGCGGTGCTCCCTTTAATGTAGCGGTGTATGCCGCAAGGCAGGGCGCCAAAGTGCGCTTTTTCGGCAATGTCGGCAGCGATAGCGAGGGTGCATTTTTAAAAGAGCAGGCAAAAGCCTTCGGGCTTGACTTGCGCTTAACGCAAACCGATTGCCCTACAACGGTTGCGCTGGTCACGGTTGACAACACAGGCGAGAGGTACTTTCGCTTTTTAAGAGATAACACTGCCGACTATCAGCTCGATGCCGACAAAATCGACTGGAGCGGCGTAACGACCTTTCACTTCGGCACCCTGATGCTCAACACCGAAAAGGGAAGAGCATTTTGCGAGAGCGCCATTCGCGCCGCAAAGCGCAGAAATATCCGCGTATCGACCGATGCCAATTTCAGAGATGATTTGTTTGCTTCGGCACAGGAGCGCGACCATACCATGCTGCCGTTTCTGATGGAAGCCGATGTGCTCAAATTAAGTATCGAGGAATTGCAGGCATTGGCGGGGGAAAGTGACACCGCGCTCGCGGTTGCCGAATTAGGCTACAAAGGGCTGCTTTTTATCACCAAGGGCGCCGCGGGGAGCGAAGCCTTTCTCGGCGGCAAGCGGTTAGCCCGAGCAGCATCGGAACCGGTGGAGAAAATTATTGACACCACCGGCGCGGGAGACGCTTTTTTCGGCGCGGCGTTAGCACAGCTTGACTGCGGCGCATCTCTTAGCGCCGAGAGCTTAGAGCAGCTGCTCACCGCCGCCAACCGTTCCGGCGCCGCCGCAACACAAGTTGAAGGGGCAATTTAGGCAGCAGCTGCTGCAATGAACAGTGAATGGTGAATAATGAATAATTAAGGGCGACACATTCGCACTTGATTAGAATAGCCGGTTCGGTTGCCCGACGGGAATCGAACCCAAATAGCCTCAATTGCGGCACAATTATCACAAAAACTTCTAACCGAGAGGTGCTTGCAGTTTATATCTGCCCGGTTTTTGTTAAGACAAGGCAAAATGGTGAAAGAATACTGTCGTATTGTGAGGCATTTTAACGCAGTATTAACACAAAACAGGCGATAGAAACCTGTTTGGGTTTGACTCTCGTCGGGCTTAGAAAGGAGCTATACATGACAGCACAAGAAACCATTAACGGATTGTATCTGGAATTACTGTTTGTAGCGGTAATTCTGTTGAGCATTCTTTTTATTAACAATATCGTTTTATATAAGCAAAAACTCAAAGACCGCATTTCGGTGATGCTGCTCACCGCGGTGGTTTTCAGTGTCTTCGAAATTCTCTGGACCCTCTTTGACGGTAACCCCAACCTCAAAGCGCTCACCTATATCAGCGCTTGCGGGTATATGATACTGTTTGTCGTATTTACCGTGATGTTAAACCAATACATCCTCAGCCGCTTCGACCGGCTGCCGAAAAGCAAGTGGGCGAACATCTTGTTTTATGTTGTGCCGCCGGCGGTGTTTGCGGCTCTTTGTGTCACCACACCGTGGACCCACTGGTTTGTGAGTATTGACGATGCGGGCGTGGTGCAGGAGGAAATTCTGTTTGATGCCCTGTTTACACCGATGCTTCTTATCTATGTGTTTACTGCGGTGTTCAGTGCCGTGCACTACGCGATTAAAGGGCGCCGCGGGGGCGACCGCACCAGCATGCGCATCGCCTATAATATGATTGCTTTCGGCGTGCTCATTCCCGCCGTGTATGTGTTGGAAATCCTGCTTTTGGATATTGACAGCAAGTACCTGGCGCTCAACCTGGCTGTATCCATCGCGATGGTGTACCTGACCACCAATGTCAGCACCCATACCCTGTTGCAGACCCGCGCAAAGGTCGAGGCTACCCAGGCGGAACTGCGTGTCGGCACGCAGATACAGACAAGTATGCTGCCCTCGACCTTTCCCGCGTTTCCGGAGCGGGAGGAGTTTGATATTTTCGCTTCCATGGACCCCGCTAAAGAGGTCGGCGGTGATTTTTACGACTTCTTTATGATGGATGAAGACCACCTTGCGCTGGTCATAGCGGATGTCTCGGGCAAGGGAATTCCAGCGGCACTGTTTATGATGTTCTCGAAAATTTATATCAGCGGCCAGTCTTCGCTGGGCGGTACGCCGGCAGAGATACTCGAGCGCGTGAACAAGCTTGTCTGCGCCAATAACGATGCGAATATGTTCGTGACCGTGTGGCTGGGCATTCTCGAAATCAGCACCGGCAAGCTCACTTCGGCGAGCGCCGGTCACGAGTACCCGATGATTAATATTAACGGCAAATACGAGATTCTCAAAGACAAGCACGGCCTTGCCATTGGCGCTATGGATATTGCCAAGTATAAAAACACCGAGGTTCAGATTAAAAAGGGCGACAGCATCTTTGTGTATACCGATGGCGTTGCCGAAGCGACGAATGCAGACAACGAGCTCTTCGGGACAGAGCGCACCTTGGAAGCGCTCAACGCCATTCCCGCAGGCGCTTCGCAAAAAGAAGTGCTGGAGGGTGTGCGCGCCGCTGTGGATGCGTTTGTCAAGGATGCGCCGCAGTTTGACGATTTGACCATGCTCGGTCTGCATTACAACGGCCCGAAAGAGTAAGACAGAGCAGCGGCAGAGCCGCTGAATGAAGTCGCCCTGCAGGCTAATGAAGACACTTCGTTAATGAAGATGCAAACGCTAATGAAGTCGCTCTAAAGTGCTAATGATAGAATATTATATTAAAGGAGAAATGAATATGAACATTACAAGTTTCAACCCACTGATTATGTCAAATGATGCCGGGAGCATTTCCAAAGTCTTTGAAGATATGGGCTTTGAAAAGCAGCACGAGAAAAAGGATGTTCCCGATACAAACAATTCCGGCGGCTTTCGCATGAAAGATGCCGCAGGGCACTCTGTCTCGATTGCGCAGTTAGACCGCTTGGAGCGCGATATGACCGCCATTCAAATGAATGTTTCCGATTTCGATGAAGCGATGGAACTTCTCGCTTCTCGCGGCTTTAAAAATATGAGAGGGGAAGGCAATGTCATTGACACCGGCTCTTCCAAAACCGCTGTGATGATTTCCCCGGCAGGCTACGCCATTAACGTTGTATACCATATTAAGTAAAGTATTCAAACACAGCAAAATCTAAAGGAGAATCACCATGAAAATTACAACTTTTAACCCGCTTATTATTACAAAAGACCCCGATGCTGCTATCGAAACATTTGAGGCGCTGGGCTTCAGGCAGCACCATATCAAAGATAATATCAGCGAAATCAAGACCACGGATGTCCGCTTAAAGAATGAAAACGGCTTTTATGTGGATGTCGCGCAGGGCGACGGCGAGTACACGATGATTCGCGTGAATGTGGATGATTTTGATGAAGCGATTGACTTCTTTATGGCGCACGGCTTCAGAAAGCCGAACCACAAAAGAGGCGCTAAAGTCGTTTCAACCCGCTCTTCCAAGTATACGATACTGGTCTCACCCACCGGGTATATTCTGGCAGTTTCGCAGCATTTTAAAGATAAGGATTAATCGGGGGGATGACCATCATAAAAAAATACTGCTTATTTTGTTGTGCGTGCTGCTTTGCACCGGGCTCTTTACCGGCTGCTCTTAAACCGATGCACAGGCGGGAGAAGTCATCGGCACCCGTCGGGCTTTCGAACTCGCTGTCTATTATCTCTTATCTCAAAAGCAAACCTTTGCTTGTGCTCAAAGAAGATTTGTGATAAAATATGACATATCAATTTTGAGAAGGTGAACACATGAAAAAGAAATTAATTGCTATGGGCATACTGCTCACTGTCGCAACTGTGGTGTTGACAGCCTGCAAGAGTGCCGACTCACAGGCGGGAGAAATCATCGGCATTATCGGTGCGATGGATAGTGAGGTCAATTCGCTCAAGAAAGCGGCTAAAATTACGAAGACTACCAAAATCGCCGATATGGAGTTTTGCGAGGGGACGCTCGGTGAAAAGAATGTTGTGATTGTCAAATGCGGCATGGGCAAGGTGAATGCAGGCATTTGCGCGCACACACTCATCAATGATTTCGCTTGCACCAAAATCATCAACACCGGTGTTGCCGGTTCGCTGGACAATCAGATTGACATCGGCGATATTGTTGTGAGTGTCGATGCAGTGCAGCATGACTTTACTGTGGAAGCCATCGGCTTTCAGAAAGGCGAAATCCCCTACACGGGGCTGTCCGCTTTCCCGGCGGATGAAGCGCTGCGCACCGCGGCAGTCAAAGCGGTGAAAGAATCTGCGCCGGATGTGCATGTTTTTGAAGGCAGAGTTTGCTCGGGCGACCAGTTTATTTCCACCAAGCAGCAGAGAGATACGATTATCAAAAATTTCGGCGGTATGTGCTGCGAAATGGAGGGCGCCGCGATTGCGCAGAGCTGTTACCTGAATAACACACCCTATGTTGTCATTCGCGCGATTTCCGACAAGCCGGATGAAACGCAAGCTGTGGAATATAAAGAGTTTGAAGCAACAGCGGCTGCGCACTGCGCGAAGATTGTGCAGTATATGGTGGAGCATTTATAATGTAATACAGGGCGCCGCCCTGTATTACAGTTGACAGAATACAGATTACAGATAACAGAGGCGAGTTCGGTAAACCGAACTCGCTGTTTTGCCCGACTCCCGTCGGGCTTAGCTGTTAGCCAATTAGCCAATTAGCCAATTAGCTGTTAGCCTATTGGCATATTAGCGAAAGGTGGCGTTGCTCGTCCAAACAAACTGCACAATAGAAAACATTTGCAAGCAAATGCTTTCCGGGTAAAAGTTGTCAAACCTTAATAGTCACTCGCTTGCTCTTTTTGGCTAATTTACTCGCTTTTTCTTTGCTTGGCGTTAGCCAAGCAGCATCAAAATCAAGCAAATTATCACAAAAATCCCTAAGCGAGAGATGCTGCGCAGTTTTGGTCTGTCGTGTTTTTGCTTAGGCAAGGCAAAACAGCGCAGTAATACGAGGTATTACAAGATGTTTTAACGCGGCATTAGGGAAAAACAGACGACCAAAACCTGTTAAGGCTTGGCAGCTTTTACCCTAATTCCGTTTGTTTGTCCTCTCCCCAAAAAGTTTTCTAACGAAATACTTTTCGGGGACCCCTTTTTTTCGTTGCAATGCAACGCATTAAAATAGCGGTTCGGTTTACCGAACCGCCAATATGCTAATTAACTGACAGCTAATGAGCTGATAAGCTGCGAGTTCGGAAAACCGAACTCGCTGTTTTTATCTCTTATCTCACAAGCAGTAAGAAGGGGAGGCAAAACGATGCCCCTTGCAAGAATTCCCTTTTTGTTGTATAGTAGAATAGGTTTGATTTTTTTCACGCTTATGCTTATTATATAATAAGGAGATGATGCTTTGATAGAAGTTCAAAACTACACAAAACAATTCGGAGAAAACACCATTGTAAAGGATATCTCCTTTACCGCTAAAGACGGTGCCATTACCGGCTTTATCGGGCATAACGGTGCCGGTAAATCCACCACCATCAAAGCGATGACCGGCGTCATCAAGCCGACCGCCGGCACCATTCTTATCAACGGTATCGATATTGGCAAAGAACCGCAAAAAGCCAAATTTCAGTTCGGCTATGTTGCCGACACGCCGGACCATTTTTTGCGCTTAAGCGGTTTGGAATATTTAAATTTCATAGCGGATGTCTATGATACACCTGTCGACGGCAGAGCCCAGTTTATTGAAACTTACGCGAAGCGGTTCGGCATTTTCGATTCACTCAATCAGCAAATTTTAGCCTACTCTCACGGTATGCGGCAAAAAATTATGATTATGGGTGCGCTCATTCACAACCCTTCCGTTTGGATTTTGGATGAACCGCTCACGGGGCTTGACCCGCAATCGGCATATGAACTCAAGCTGATGATGCGCGAGCATGCCGATAAGGGGAACACGGTGTTTTTCTCCACCCACGTGCTGGAAGTGGCTGAAAAACTGTGCGATGAGATTCTCATTATCAAAAGCGGCGAGCTGCTCTACAGCGGCACGCTGGAAGAACTCAAACAAACGCACAAATCCCAGGCATCCCTGGAAAACATTTTCCTGGAATTAACAGATAAAAAAACAGATATGGAGGTATAAATGATGGATATTTTTTTCCCGATTATTCTTTTAGTCTGTGGCGGTTATGCAATTTTTTACGGTGTAAAAATCATTGTGACCGGCTCTATGGGTGCAAGAGAAGAGGCGAGAATTGCCGCCTTTTCGGAAAAAGGCGCAAAAACCTACAAACTGGTCAATGCCATTATTAATGTTGTTGCCGGCATCGTACTTATCGGTATGGCTGCCATCAGATTTATGGGGGCAAAAGGCATGATTGCCGATGTGTCGATATACAGATATATTTCCATCGGTGTGTTGGTTGTCTTAGCAGCAGCTCTGGGTATCACATGGTTTTTATGTAAAAAAATGGAGCAGTAAACCCATGCAATCTTATCTAAAAGTTTTAAAACTCATAAAGGTTTTACAAAAATGCAACAGCAAGTCTGCGGTTGGTGACAGCAAGGCGCTCATCTCCCCGAAAGCGGCAAAAATTCTTGTGGCGGTTTTGTTAGGGCTGTTGTGTGCGGTGCTGTTTGTGATTGCCTATTTTTGCGCGCCGTTTGTGCAGCCGTATGTACCGCTAAAAGCGCTCACACAAACGACAATGGTTGTCATTTTGGCGATGAGTTTTATGCTCTCCATTAAAAATTTGGTGAATGTGCTTTATGCGGCAGATGATTTGAGTGTATTGTTGCCGCTGCCGTTTTCCGCGGGGCAAATCGTGCTCGCCAAATTGGCGGTGGCGTCTCGCTTCCCCTTGCTTTTGAGCCTTGCACTGATGAATGTGGTGTGCTTATCCTTCGGCGTGCGCTTGGGCGGCGGTGCTGCTTTTATCATCGGCACGTTACTTGCGAGCGTTTTGCTGCCTGTGAGCGGTATCGCGCTTGCCACACTGCTCGTTGTGATTATTTTTAAGGTATTCGGCTTTATTCGCAACCGCGATGTCACCGTGATACTCGGCGGCATCTTTACTTTGGTGCTGATGATTGCGTACTCTTTTATCAGCGCCAAACTCAGAAAAGGCGATTCCTCTCAAGCCGCGGCGGCAGCCGTGACGGCGATTTCCTCTGTTGCGGCAGGTTTCCCGCATGTAAAACACCTGTGCGCATTTATGTTTGAAAACAGCATTGCCGGCTTAGGTATCGGCTTGGGGATTACTGCCGCAGTGGTAATCCTTGCGGTCTTGGCGGTAAAAGCGTTTTACCTCTCCACTGCGCTTTCCATGCAAAACACCGGCACAAATAAAAAGCTTGTCACCAAAGAGTCTCTTGTCGGTAACAAACACACCGGCGTGCTCAAAGCATTAACCGCTTATGAAGCAAGAAGTGCCAAAAGAAACCCCGCTTATCTCATTTACGGCTTTGCGATGACATTTGCATGGCCGATTTTGGTGGTATTGCCGCTTATATTCGGCGGCGGTTTCTCCTTGCAAAAGATCAGTGCGCCGCTTGGTTTGCCCAATGCATTTTTCGCTTTTTCGGCTGCGGGGTTTGCGGCATCGGCGTTTGCGTGCGGTTTCAATGTTCTGCCCTGCAGCGCTTTTTCAAGAGAGGGCGCCAATTACGAAATGTTGCGCACCATGCCGATTGCATTTGAAAACTATTACAAGAGTAAGCGCAATTTTTCACTGTTGATTTGTTCGCTCGGCAGTGTTGTGTATATTGTCATTATCGGCATTGTCGGCATGTGTATGGGCTATATTTCCCCGGCGCACAGTTGGACCATCCTGTTTAGCGCGCTGTTATGTTTCTTATCCAATAGCATTTTGATTAATGCGATGTTACTCAAAAATGCCAAAAAGGCGAATTTTAATTGGGACAGTGAATCCGAAATTTCCCGAAAACTCGGTTTTATCAATCTTATCGCCATTCTCTTTGGCACCGTGATGTTTGTCGCGTGCTTTATCGTGCTCGCTATCCCGCTGCCCGGTGACGCCGCGGCGATGATAGTCGGCATCGCTGCCGCCGGTATCCTGGCGCTGACAGCGCTGTGTGCATTTCTAACCAATCGCCGCGCCATCAAAAAAGCGGAAGTAAAACTGATGCAATATGAGTAAAACATCATTTTAATACATTATCCATTATTAAGCCGTTTGTGAAAAACCACAAACGGCTTTTTGCTGCGGGGAAAGTTATGGTGGCAAAACCGCCAAGCGCAAAAATTTATTATTGACAAACCGGCGCCGATATATTAAAATAATTGTTGCATTTGCTGATGTGGCGAAATAGGCAGACGCAAGGGACTTAAAATCCCTCGGTAGCAATACCGTGCCGGTTCAAGTCCGGCCATCAGCACCAAAAAAAGGCATCCTGTTAAGGATGTCTTTTCTTGTTTCAAATCGGCGCAAACCCGCTTAAATAATGGGTTTTTTGACTCTTTTTGAATATTTACAAAACTCTTGCAAAGCCGAAATGAGCTGGTAAAAAGCGGTTAAAAACGAACTCTACTGCACATCTACTGCACATCTTTTTTAGGATGTGCAGTAAATTGCAATTTTCCCCGTCGTTACAAGCGAAACGAGCATTATTTTTTACCCCGAAAACAGGCACTTTTCAGGGGTGTTTTTTTGCTTTACTGCACATCTTTTATTCTATAAAAAATCGGTTAGTTTTTTACAAGGCTTTTCGCTTTGATATATCTGTTATTAAACCCCGTCACCCCATTCCTTTTCTAACTAAAGATTTGTGACAACATTTTGGTTTTAAGGGAGAATGGGGTGACTGTATATTGAACTAAAATAAACCTCCGAATCGATGTGATTCAGAGGCGTTATTATTTATGCAACAGAAACCGTAAGTTTCAAGCCGAGAGGCTGCATGATTTTAATTAATGTATCTACATTTGGTGTTGTTTTAAAGGTCTCAATCCTTGCAACAGATGATTGAGGAATACCGCAAAGCTCGGCTAAATCTCTTTGACTTAAACCCATTTCGTTACGCTTGTCAATAATGGCACAGACAATGGAAGCAAGCTCTTCTATTTCTTCCATTTCCTTTTTTGATTTTTCGTCAATCCCTTTTACATGGGTTTTATAATCATCCCAAGTTCTCATTTAGAAGCCTCCTTCCTTGATAAATAATCTGCTCTTTCGGATTTCGCTTTATCTATTTCCCGTTTTGGCGTTTTTTGTGTTTTCTTTCTAAAATGATGCAACAAAACAAAAGTATCATCCTTAAAGAAAAAATACATGACACGATTGTTGCCGGGACGAAGTTCCCATATACCGTCATCAAGATGTTTGGTAATGCTTTCAGGCAAACGTGTTCCGTTGTTTTGCAGTAGCTCAATATAGAAACTGATTTGCTTAAATTGTATGCGTGAATCCTTGTTGGAATCGGCTTGCTTGCGAAGGGTTTCAAGAAAATCCCACAACTCGGACTCACCTTTATTGTTTTCGTAAAATTCAATATTAAACATCGCAATTCCTTTGATTTCTATTTCATTATTATGATAGCATAAATGCTATCAAGTGTCAATAATTATTTGAAGTATCTGTCAACTCTAAATTATTATAAAAACACAGTTTTTGTGTAAATAACCATCATATTTGATTTGTAAATACAAAATAATAAAAAACGCTGTCACCCTATTCTCTTTTAGACCTGAAAAATGCGTGGTAATTTGTTTGTTTTTTGGAGAATGGGATGACTGATACTGTGTTTTTAAACCATTGTGGCCAAAGTGGATAAAAAAATATAGCTTTATAATTTATTTGTTTATTTGATTTTTTATAATTCTATCGTCCACTTTAGCCACATTTTTTATAGAACACAGTTGCATATGCAAGTCTCTTTTTCCGGTGCACACGTTTCACCCTAACATTTCGATGGAAAAAAGATCGGATATTTCGATTGTTTCCCCGCTTGTCAGAATCATCTGCTTTTGCACTTCATCAATTCTTCTGATGTGCGCTTCTATGGTGCTGTATTGCCCGCCTTCTTTTCTTGCATCGGGAATAAAGTAGGTGATTTTTGCCTTGGGGGCGGACTTGATGTTTTCTGTAATCAGGTTGAGCTGCCGATTGATGGCGGCAACTTGCTCCTCATTTAATTCAAGCTGCCTGTCTGTCAGCCTTGCCGTTTCGCTGATTTCCTCATCGTAGCCCCGCAGGGCAGCGAAAGGCGCGAACTGCGCAGCTCTGTCATGCAGGCTCATATGGGCTCTGGTGGCAGATTGATGATGCGGTAAATTTATAATATCTTGATAATCGGAATTACTCATTAGTATACCCCATCTTTTCGCTTAAGTCAGTTAAACTTTTTTGATATTGTTCTTTTGAGATTGCCCTATGCTCTAAAAGAGTGGCTAATAACTCTTTTTGCTGAAGATATAATTTGTGGTTTTTATCCTCATATGAAAGCGAATCCCAGTTTTCTTTATCTGTATTAATCATTGCTTTCCTTTACAAATCAGAAATTGTCTTTATTATTTATAATCGAAAACGGGCATCTTTTTCCTATGCACTGATTATTTTTTAAAGAGTATTTACAAATAATCTTTGATTTTTCCATTTCAATTCCAAAGTGTTCTTTCACAAAATCAATCGCATTAAGAATCGATAAGTATGAATCTCTTTTGCAGCACCTTGGTCCTCCGATTTCACCGATTTTTTTAAGTGATTTAGATGTCATTTTATGCGAAAGAGCAAACGGCTCAATCGCAAGCGGTGTTGATTGCGAAATAATAGAAATGAACATACCGGAGCTGATTCCTGCACCGCAAGCACCCCAAAAGCCGCAAGCTCCACCGGGTACACTTTTACCGCGATTCATCATCTCTTTGAGCGCTTTTTCCAAATCGATACTACCGCCTGCGTTTTTGTATGCTGTAAGTAACGCAGAACCCACCATAACATGATGCTCCGGACCATGCATATGGCAAAACGGCAGTACCATCATTTTTTCAAGAATGATTATCGGGTTTTTGGATTCTTCGTGAAGACACAGTGCAATAATTGTGTACAACCCGGCAGTATGACATTCGTTACAAACATAATGACCATTAACACATCTTGTTTTGCTGTTTTCTTTTTTGTGACAAATAACACATTCCATTATTTCATCAACATCAAGGTATTCAAGCGGTGCTTTACAGATTAAACATTCATCTCTCATATTATTCCCTCATTAATTACGATTTGTCGATTTTTATGCCTTATGTCCGCCAATCTGTTGATTGCGTTCTATGGCGGTGGCACCTTCTTCTAAATTCATGCCTTTTAAAATGGCATTTTTGCCGAATTTTCTTTGAATGCCTATCATGGCTTGCTGCAGGTCTTTTTCTTTACTCAAAGCCTTATCTTCGGCTGCTTTTTCTTGTTCTTTTTGTTCGGCATCGTCAAAAAGACCTAATTGTTCACCCTCCGGCGCAGCGGCTTTGGCTTCTTCATCCGTGAGCAAATGGTTGACCACCACATACATTCTGCGCACCAATAAGTTTTCATCGATGATACGGTCAAACAGCCGCTCCATTGCCGCCATAATCAGCTTGGTGGAAGAGGTATATCTGCCGAGGTTCTCGGTGCTGTGCGCCATTTTCGGCACCTTTCTGCCGTAGCGGTCGGTCTTGACTTCACCGGTGTAGTTTCTGCCGTCTGTCAAGTTATCGATATCATAGCCGACTGTCAGCTCTACCTGGTCGGTCACCAAGCCTTTTTCTACGATATTGAGCACCACGCGCTCTGTCATTTCCTTGACAACAAGCTTTGCCTTTTTGTAGGTGTACGGCTCTTTGAGCACCTGCCCTTCGCTGATGGATTTTGTCTCGGGCTTATATGCCTTAATCTCGGCAATCGTGCAGGGCTCCCAGCCCCAGGCGTGGTCAATGAGCAGCTCGGCATTGATGCCGAACTCTTTATATAAAATTTCTTCGTTATGGATAGAGCAGCGGGCAATATCGCCCATAGTCTCAATGCCCAGGCGTTTGAGCCGCTTGGCAATGCCGGCGCCGACGCGCCAGAAGTCGGTAATCGGTGTGTGCGCCCAAAGCTTTTCGCGGTAACGCATTTCATCAAGCTCTGCAATGCGCACGCCGTCTTTATCTGCCGGAATATGTTTTGCGACAATATCCATCGCAATTTTGCAAAGGTACAGATTGGTGCCGATGCCGGCAGTTGCCGTGATGCCGGTTTGGCGCAGGACATCCTGAATCATCGTTCTTGCCAATTCGTGCGCCGTTTTGTTATATAGTTTTAAGTAGTTTGTTACATCGATAAAGACTTCATCGATGGAGTACACATGAATGTCATCGGCAGAAACATACTTGAGATACACTTCATAAATTTGCGCACTGATTTTCTCGTAAAGGAGCATTTGCGGCGGGGCGACAAGATAGTCGACCTTAACAGCGGGATTTTTGCGAATTTGCCTGTAATCGTAAGAAGAACCGGAAAAGCCCTTGCCCTTTAAATCGAGCCGGCGCAGGGCATTGACTTGCGCGACTCGCTGCTCGACTTCAAACAGGCGCAGCCTGCCGGGAATGCCGAAGCTTTTTAAAGCAGGGGAGACCGCCAGGCAAATCGTTTTCGAGGTGCGGCTTTCATCGGCTACCACAAGGTTGGTGGTTAAGGGGTCAAGCCCGCGCTGCACACATTCCACGGAGGCGTAGAAAGACTTTAAATCAATTGCAAGATATTGCTTTTGTTCCAAAATGCCACCTCCGTTATAATGATAAAGAACATTTGTTCGATACTATTGTATCACAATTTTAATTCTTGTCAAGATTTAAGTCACTGCCAAAAACCGAAGGGGCACCCTCAATAAGGAGGAATAGCTCAAAATCGCCTCTTTTTCGCTATAATTGCAGCAAAAGACTGCCAACTGGCGTCAGCCAAGTTGGCAGTTTTTGACTTTATTCTAACAAAAAATAGGCTGATTTTGAGTGCTTTGCAGTTATAGCCGACAAGAGCCAAACTCAAATAGGTTTTGGTTGCCTCTTTTTCTCAAATGCTTC
>JAFRJB010000127.1 GCA_017432485.1 Clostridia bacterium | reverse complement strand
TGGCGTTGCTCCGCAACGCATTTAAATCGGGTGCGGGTGTCCCGCCCGCGGCTGGCTGCCGCCTGCCGGCTGCCGACTGCTGAGCGACAGCTCGACAAATCCTTATTTGTCTACATCTTGTGCGGCGCGGCACAGCCGGCACAAGATATCTATTATATATAAATAAAGAGAAAAATAATTTAATTTTTTGTTGACAAGCGGCTTTTGTTGTGGTAAACTATCTCTACCTCGAAGAAGGGGCTTTGGGGTGCCCTTTATAAGGAGGTACCGGTTTTTGCGGTGTTCTTTCATCCGCCTAAGCGATAAAAAATCCATTGAATACGGCAAGTATGCAAAGCATTTTTTCTCACTTATCCGAATAAAATCACTTAGTAAAAACTGCGTAGCACTCAAAATCAGCCTATTTTTTGGTAGAATAAAGTATAAAACTGCCGCCTTGGCTTGGCGCCAGGCAGCAGTTTTTACTGCGATTATAGCGAAAAAGAGGCAATTTTGAGCGGCACATCCTTATTAAGTGCACCCCTTTCTTGTGCCCGTTTTTTTGAGGTAGGCGAAAGTCGATACAGCAATGTATCAACAAAAAATTAATTCCGTAAAACGGGAGGTGCCGCGAAATGCAAACAAAGATTGTTTTGGCATGCACAGAGTGCAAGCAAAGAAACTACGACAAGTACAAAAACAAGAAGAACACTCCTGATCGCCTGGAGATGAAAAAGTATTGCAGATTTTGCAAGAAACACACACTCCACCGCGAATCTAAGTAATTGAAGGAGGAAGAAGAATGGCAAAGGATACCGAAAAGAAGGCTGCTGACAAGAAGTCTTCCAAAACTGCCAAAAAGCCTAACAAAATTGCTTCCTGGTTCAAGGGCTTTTGGAGTGAAGTCAAAAGGATCGTTTGGCCCGACGGTAAGACTGTATTCAGAAACACCGTCATCGTTATCGTTGTTGTTGCGATTGCAGCAGCCGTGATTTATTTGTTTGACCAGGGTATGTCCTTAGGTTTAAAGGGTATCAAATCCCTGGCAAGTGAAAAAACGACCGCCGCAGAAGACAGCAGTGATGCACAAACATCCCAAGAAGCTCTCGACGAAATGACAGAAGAGACAACGACCGAGGCGCAGACAAAAGCTGCCCAATAATTCTCTACAAGGAGGTTTGTATGGCAGAGCAAGCGAAATGGTATGTGGTACATACCTATTCCGGTTATGAAAACAAAGTTGCCACCAACATTGAAAAGGTGGTTGACAACCGCGGTCTGAGAGATTTAATTCCGGAGGTGAAGGTGCCTACCGAAACCGTTACCGAGATTAAAGACGATAAGACCAAAGAGGTAGAGCGCAAGTTATTCCCCGGTTATGTGATGGTCAAAATGGTCATGAACGATGACACCTGGTATATTGTGCGCAACATCCGCGGCTGTACCGGCTTTGTAGGCCCCGGAAGTAAGCCCGTTCCGCTTACCGATGAAGAAGTGGCGCGTATGGGCGTTGAGAGCAAAGTGGTTGAAGTTAATTTCGCAGTCGGCGACACTGTCAATGTCATCGACGGTACAATGGTTGGCTTCAGCGGAAAGGTTGCCGAGATTGATGTGGATAATAACTTTGTGAAGGTCATTATCTCAATGTTCGGCAGAGAAACTCCGGTAGAGTTTCAACTCAATCAGCTTGAATTAGCCAAAAGTGAAGACTAATCAGGCAAAAAAACAAACATAAGCGCACAGCGCTTAAACGGAACATCAGTTCCTTGTGGGAGGGGTTATCGCAATCGGTACTCCCGCCACTACCACGAATTATGGAGGTGCTATAAAATGGCTCAAAAAGTTGTAGGCTTAATAAAGCTTCAGATTCCGGCAGGCAAGGCAACCCCGGCTCCCCCGGTAGGTCCTGCTCTTGGTCAGCACGGTGTCAACATCGTAGCTTTTACAAAGGATTTCAACGAACGCACGAAGAATGACGGCGGTTTGCTTATCCCGGTGGTTATCACTGTGTACGAAGACCGTTCCTTCACCTTTATTACCAAGACTCCGCCCGCAGCGGTGCTTATCAAAAAGGCGTGCGGTATCGAAACTGCTTCCGGCGAACCGAACAAAACCAAGGTTGCGTCTATCACCAAAGAGCAGATTCAAAAAATCGCTGAAACCAAAATGCCTGACTTAAATGCTGCTAACATCGAATCCGCTATGTCGATGATCGAAGGCACAGCGCGCAGCATGGGCATTACCGTTGCTGAATAATACGGTAATTAAGTTTTTAATAATATACTCTCAAGCCGCAATCGGCGGCTGATAGTGGGAGGATAAATCCGATTAACCACTTTATGGAGGAAAACAAATGAAACATGGTAAAAAATATGTCGAGAGCGCAAAGCTTGTAGACAGAACAAAATTATATGATTGTGACGAAGCCCTTGATACCGTTATCAAAGCAGCTACCGCGAAGTTCGATGAAACCGTGGAAGCGCACATCAGACTCGGTGTTGACTCTCGTCACGCTGACCAGCAGGTCAGAGGTGCAGTTGTGCTGCCCCACGGTACCGGTAAAGATGTCAGAGTTGTCGTCTTCTGCCGCCGTGATGATCAGGTAGAGGCTGCAAAGGCTGCCGGCGCTATCGAAGCCGGTGCAGACGACCTCGTTGCAAAAATCCAAAGCGGTTGGACCGATTTCGATGTTGCTGTTGCATCACCGGATATGATGGGTCTTGTCGGCCGCCTTGGTAAAGTCCTCGGTCCCCGCGGATTGATGCCCAACCCGAAAGCCGGCACGGTATCGCCTGATGTCGGTAAGGCTGTTGAAGAAGCAAGAGCAGGTAAGATTGAGTACAGATTGGATAAAACCAACATTATCCACTGCCCCATCGGCAAGGTTTCTTTCGGTACGGAAAAACTCCTTGAGAACCTCAACACTTTGCTGGATGCCGTTATCGCAGCGCGCCCGGCAGTGCTTAAGGGTCAGTATATCAAAACTTGCACAGTTGCTTCCACCATGGGCCCCGGTGTGCGTTGCAACCCCAACAAACTCGGCTCCAAGGCTGCAGCAGCGGCAGAATAAAATTTTCGGTATTGACACGGCGCAGGTCGTGTGATACAATACATCTGTTCTACCAAAGACAGTAGGTGAGCAATCGTAAAACTGTTTTCAGTTGCCTACCGAGGATGAGCATACAATAATATGGTATTATATTATTTATTATGTGTATGTCTGCTTTCCTCGCTCTTTGAGGAAAGCATTTCTTTTGTAGATCAAGAAAACAAGAGAGGAGAAATTAGATTGGCAAGCGAAAAAATACTTGAACTCAAAAAGCAACAAGTTGCCGAAGTAACCGATTGGTTCAAGGGTGCCATTGCCGGTGTGGTCGTAGACTACAAGGGTATCAATGTAGAAGATGATACCAAACTGCGTAAAGAATTGCGCGAAGCAAACGTGCACTATGTGGTTCTCAAAAACACCATCCTTCGCAGAGCAGCCGAAGAAGCTGAACTTAGCGAACTCAATGATGTCTTTAAGGGCACAACCGCTGTAGCTTTCAGTGAAGATGATTACACGGCAGCGGCAAGAATTCTCGGCAAGTATGCAAAATCCGTAGAGTCCTTCTCGATTAAGGGCGGTTTTATGGATGGCAACGTTGTTGACCTTGCAACCGTTGAAAAGCTCGCGACTCTTCCTACCAGAGAAGTCCTGCTTTCCATGCTTTGCAATGTGCTTAACGCTCCTATCGCGAAATTGGCAAGAGCTATTCAGGCTGTTGCGGATAAGGGCGGTGAAGCAGCACCGGCTCAAGAAGAGGCAAAAGAAGAAGCTCCTGCTGAGGAAGCTCCCGCTGAAGAGGCTCCGGCAGCTGAGGAAGCACCGGCAGCTGAGGAAGCTCCTGCAGAAGAAGCCCCTGCAGCCGAAGAAGCTCCCGCTGAGGAGACTCCTGCCGAATAAGAGAGCAGGAAACAACAAATTGACATTTAACTTTATTTTGGAGGTAATTTAAAATGGCATCTGAAAAGATTACAGCGATGATTGAAGAAATCAAAACTCTTAGCGTTATCGAATTGTCTGACCTTGTCAGCGCAATTGAAGAAGAATTTGGCGTTACCGCTGCAGCAGCAGTTGCAGTTGCAGGCCCCGCAGCAGGCGGCGAAGCAGCAGAAGAAAAGACCAACTTTGATGTTGTTCTTGCTGATGTTGGCGCTACCAAGATTAAGGTTATCAAGGTTGTTCGTGAAATCACCGGCCTTGGCCTTGCTGAAGCAAAAGCACTCGTTGACAGCGCTCCGGCTACTTTGAAGGAAGCTGTTGCCACTGCAGACGCTGAAGAGATGAAAGCAAAACTTGAAGAAGTTGGCGCTAAAATCGAACTCAAATAATTTAATTTTTTCTCAAATAGAAGCTGTCTCGAAAGAGACGGCTTTTGTTTTAATGTCTT
>JAFRJB010000010.1 GCA_017432485.1 Clostridia bacterium | reverse complement strand
TTGCGCATCGCTTTCACCGTTTCTCTGGCAATGACCTTGCCGCCGATAGCAATCTGCACGGGGATTTCAAACATCTGCCGCGGAATATTTGCCTTGAGCTTTTCGGCAATCCTGCGCGCTCTCGGGTACGCCTTGTCGGCGTGGAGAATGTAACTGAGCGCATCGACCATATCGCCGTTGAGCAGCACATCGAGCTTGACCAAATTGCTGCGCTCGTAGCCTTTAATCTCATAGTCTAAACTTGCGTAGCCTCTGGTGCGCGATTTCAAGGTATCAAAGAAATCGTAGATAATTTCATTAAGCGGCATGCGGTAGGTAATATCGACCCTTTCAGGGGTGATATAATCGATGCCGATATAGGTGCCGCGCCTGTCTTGGCACAGTTCCATAATCGTACCGATGCAATCCGCCGGGGCATAAATATGCGTTTCGGTAATCGGTTCTTCCGCATAATCAATATCCGCCGGGTCGGGGTAATGGGTCGGGTTGTCGATGTCAAGCACCGTACCGTCCGTCAAATGAATTTTATAGACAACCGAAGGAATGGTGGTCACCAAATCCAAATCGTATTCGCGCTCCAGGCGCTCTTGGATAATTTCCAAATGCAGCAGCCCCAGGAAACCGCAGCGGAAGCCGAAGCCGAGTGCTCCGGAAGTTTCCGGCTCAAAGGAAAGCGAGGCATCGTTAAGTTTTAATTTGTCAAGTGCATCGCGCAGGTTTTCATAGTCTGCCCCGTCTGCCGGGTAGACACCGCAATACACCATCGGCAGCACCTCTTTGTAGCCTGCAAGCGGCTCGGCTGCCGGGTTGGAAGCGAGGGTGACGGTGTCGCCGACCTTCGCATCGTGAATGGTTTTAATGCTCGCCGTGATGTAGCCGACTTCGCCCGAATACAGCGCACCGGTGCTCTCCATAGAAGTCGCGCGCATTCTGCCGACATCCACCACCGTAAACTCCGCGCCGGTGGACATCATGCGCATCGTATCGCCGGCTTTAATGGAGCCGTCAACAATCTTGGCATACACCACAACGCCCTTGTAGTTGTCATAGATACTGTCAAAAATCAGGGCGCGCAGAGGTTTGTCATCGTGGTCTTCCGGAGCGGGAATGTCGCTGACAATTTTTTCAAGCACTGCTTCCACATTGATGCCGGTTTTTGCCGATACGCGCGGCGCCTCATCACAAGGAATACCGATCACATCTTCTATTTCCGCCGCCACTCGTTCGGGCTCTGCGGCAGGTAAATCGATTTTATTGATAACGGGCACAATTTCCAAGTCGTTATCCAGCGCCAAATATGTATTGGCAAGCGTTTGCGCTTCCACTCCCTGGGAAGCATCCACCACCAACAGCGCGCCTTCACAGGCGGCAAGTGAGCGGGATACTTCATAGTTAAAGTCGACATGGCCGGGAGTGTCGATGAGATTGAGCATATACTCTTCCCCGTCTTGCGCCGTGTAGTTAAGGGTGACAGCGTGGGCTTTAATGGTAATGCCCCTCTCGCGCTCCAAATCCATATCGTCTAAAATCTGGGCGGTCATATCGCGCTTGGCAACGGCACTGGTCAACTCCAACAGCCTGTCTGCCAAAGTGGACTTGCCGTGGTCAATATGCGCGATGATGGAAAAATTTCTGATTTTACTCTTATCAAAAGGCATAATTTTCTCCCAAAAATGCTTTGTTTTAAAATAAAATATATTTCATTATATTTTAACAATTTTGGCGCCTTGTTGCAATACTTAATTGAAAAAATTAAGAAATCTTCTCGGGTACAGCCATAAGCTCTGGCAAATGCGCTCCCACAGCCATTTCAGGTAAGAAACATAAGCGCTTGCCGGTGCCGTATCCGCAAAGCCGTTGTAGCGCGTATTGCTGTAAACGACTGCGCCGAGCACACAAACGGTGCCGGCGCAAAAGAGCAGAATTTTTGCGATATTCTTTATATCCTTGCGATTCATAAAGGTGATATATTCTTCCATTTTTCATTCCTTTCGCGGTTTACATTTTTACTTGGTTCGTGATATAATGTATATATTATGGGTTTAAAGATTCGAACCATGTGTGAGGTAAGCGTATGAAACGGTTTTTTCTTGAAAAGGTAAAAAACAGCCATATTATTATTGCTGCCGTGCTTACGGTGGTGATGCTCGGCGTGATGGATATTTATTCTCTGCCCGCAATCGCCAAAGCGGCAGGCGGTATTCCCGCCTTTGATTTGCAGACCTTCGGCTACTCGCAACAAACCGCCGAGCAGTTTTTAAATGCCTTGAGTGACAGCGGCAGAGCGCTCTTTTTGCACTTCCAGTTACCGCTGGATTTTGCGTTTGCATTTGTGTATACCTTCTTATTTTTGGCGCTGTTTATTCGCCTGCATCCAAAAGGGTATAAATTAAGTTTTCTTCCACTGATTTTATTCTGCTTGGATATTGTGGAAAACACCCTGAGTGTGCTGTTTTTAAAACTGAACACAATCCCGCCGGTACTCTTTAAAATCGGCAGCGCGGTGACACTTACAAAAAATCTGTTCACAGCCATTTGCGCGGTTATTATTATAGTATTTCTCATTTTATGGCTGATTAATCGCAAGAAAAAGAAAAAAGATTAAGCTGTTTTCTGTTCACTGTATTCTGTACTCTGTATTCTAAGGAAGGCTCCCTGTTAACCAAATATATGAAATTTGGTTGACAGAGAGCCTTCCTTTCGCTATACTGTTGGTATGAAAAAAGAGGCAAAACCACAATCTCACAAAACATTTCACGCGGCAGATGTCGCGTTTATCGGCATTGCCGCCGCTATTATTGCGCTCTGCTCGTGGGTAAGCATTCCCACTGCCGTTCCTTTTACACTGCAGACCTTTGCAGTCTTTGCGGCGCTTGCTATTTTAGGCGGCAGAAACGGCTTTTTCGCGGTACTGACTTACCTGCTTTTAGGCGCAGTCGGTGTGCCGGTGTTCGCCGGCTTTAAAGGCGGGCTGACGGCGCTGCTCGGCAATACCGGCGGCTACCTGCTCGGCTTTTTACTGCTTGCGGCTGTCTATTGGCTCATCACCGCGCTTGCGGGCGAAAAGCTCTACATCAAGGCAATCGCACTCACAGCGGGGCTGCTGCTATGCTACGCCTTCGGCACGGCTTGGTTTATGGTGCTGTATATCAAATCCAATGGTTCTGTCAGCCTGCTCACCGTGCTCGGCCGGTGTGTGTTCCCCTTCCTGCTGCCGGATGCAGTCAAAATGGCGCTGGCACTGTTCGTTTCCAAGAAACTCAGATTGCCCGACAAATAAGGATTTGTGGAGCCCTTGCGGCTCCCAAATCCTTATTGAAGTAAGAAGTAATAGTGAAGAGGTAAGAAGTGAGGGCGAGACACTCGCACTCGTTCCGCTTCGCTCAATTCCTTTTGGTGCGGCGTTTGCCG
>JAFRJB010000126.1 GCA_017432485.1 Clostridia bacterium | reverse complement strand
GTGAGGCATTTTAACGCAGTCTTAACACAAAACAGGCGATAGAAACCTGATTGAGTTCGACTCCCGTCGGGCTAGCCGATTTTTCTCTAAGATAAGGCAAAACACTGAAGGAATGCTGACGCATTGCGAAGCGTTTTAACGCAATATTAGGGGAAAAGAGGCAAACAAAACCTGTTTGGGTTCAGGTGCTATTGTCCTCTGCATACACTTCGAGGCACAGCCCTTTGTGCTTGCACTGCGGGCAAGTCAGGCGGCGCATTTTCGGGGTATGGTAGGCAAAAAACACTTCTTTAAACGAAGGGCGAAATACCTCGTGGCACTCGGGGCAAATAAACGCCGTGTGCCTGTAATAATAGCGTGAAGCGATAACGCCGTAAATCACGCCTACAACACACCAAATGGCGAAGAGCCACCAAAGCCCGCTTTTAATCCACAGTACAATGGCGACAATTTCCAGTGCAGTCACGGGAATGCCGAACAGTACCATTTTCATAAGCATCTTCTTGCGCTGATTGTTTTGTTTCATTGCGTATGCTATGTCCCCTAAAGATTCCACGGAGAAATTCTTGATGTCTTTGAGCTCGCGCTTCATACTTTCAATCATCTCAAGCTGCTGTTTTTGCTCCTCAAAAGAGTCTCTAAGCTCCTGCTCGTGCTCTTCGAGCAATACCGAAATGAGTTTTTCCGGATGCTCCTCTGCAAGCAGCTCGCTGATGCTTTTAATCGGGAAGCCTGCATCGCGCAAAAAGCAAATGATTTTCATGCGCTTGAGGTCATCCTCCGAATACAATCGGCGCCCGCCTTCGGACAATTCGCTCGGCACAAGAATGTTTCTTGCATCGTAATACTGCACAGTTCTGACAGAAACACCGCACAGTTTTGCAATCTCTCCGGTTGAGTACATGGACATAGCTCTCACCTCCTTACGCTGCTCATTATACAACATAACGCAGCGTCACAAGCAATACCTTACGCAAGGGGATTTTTAAATAGTATAGCAAATTTTTATGTCTTTTTCTATAAAAATCAGATGAATGAGCAAAAATTCTTATTTTTGTGGCGGTTCTCTCGGCGCGGTTCTTGCTATCATCCCGATAGTGTGATAAAATAATTACTATATGGTTCCTTTTATAGAAAAGGACATTGGAAAGGAGTAAAAACATGATACATTTTAATGAGAAAGATAAAACCTTTTATTTAGGTAACGGCGAAATCTGTTACATCATGAAAATTATGCAAAACGGGCAGTTAGAGCACCTGTACTTCGGCAAAAAAGTAGATATGCAGGTAGAAGCGGAGCATTTGCGCCGCGACCGCTCTTGTATCGGCGCACCCGACACCTTCGAAAATAACTTGGATTTTTCACTCGATGTCTTGCGCCAGGAGTACCCGACCTACGGCACCGGTGATTACAGAGAACCGGCATACCAATTGCGTATGCAAGCGGGCGACAGAATCACTAATTTCGTTTACAAGAGCCACCGCATTTACTCGGGCAAAGAGAAACTGCCGGGGCTTCCCTGCACATTTGGCAGTGATGAAGAGGTTTCCACTTTGGAAATCACTTTGGAAGATGCAAAAATCGGCTGCCAACTGGTCTTGAAGTATCATGTTTTTGAAAACCTTTCGGTGATTGCAAGAAGCGCCTGTTTCCAAAATAACGGAGAAGATACCGTTTGGTTGGAAAGAGCACTTTCGATGTCGATGGATTTATTTGATGCCGACTACGAAATGCTGCAGCTTGATGGTGCATGGGGCAGAGAAAGGCACCTGCACACCCGCCCGCTGCAATACGGCAAGCAAAGTGTTTCCAGTACGCGCGGCGCCAGCAGTGCACACCACAACCCCTTCTTTGCGCTCAAGCAGCCGCACACCACCGAGCACGAAGGCGAAGTTTACGGCTTCTCCCTCATATACAGCGGTAACTTCCTGGCGCAAGCCGAGGTAGACCACTATGATGTCACGAGAGTCTCTCTCGGCATTAATCCGTTTGAATTTGAGTGGAAACTCGAAAAAGGCGAAAGCTTCCAAACACCGGAAGCCGTGATGGTTTACAGCGCTCAAGGTCTTAACGGCATGAGCCAAACCTTCCACAGCCTTTTCCGCAATCACTTGATGAAGAGCGAGTGGAGCAAAAAAGTAAGACCTATTCTTATCAATAACTGGGAAGCAACCTATTTCGATTTTACCGAAGAGAAGATTATCTCTCTCGCCGCACAGGCAAAGGAATTGGGCATTGAACTGTTTGTGCTCGATGACGGCTGGTTCGGCGCCAGAAATGACGATACTTCTTCTCTGGGCGACTGGGATGTTAATTTGAGTAAATTGCCCAACGGTTTGGATTCTTTAGCGACCAAAATCACCGATATGGGCTTGATGTTCGGCTTGTGGTTTGAGCCGGAAATGGTTAATGAAATCAGCAAGCTTTATGAAATGCACCCCGAGTGGGCAGTCTGCGTTCCCGGCAGAAAGAAAACACTCGGCAGAAACCAAATGGTTTTGGATTATTCCAACCCCGAAGTGGTGGAATATATCTACGAAAAAATGGCAAACATTTTGGACTGCGGCAAAATCTCCTATGTCAAATGGGATATGAACCGCTACATCACCGAAGCATATTCCGGTGCCCTGCCGGCAGACAGGCAAAAGGAATTTTTCCACCGCTATATTTTGGGTGTGTATGCACTGTATGAGAAGTTAACGACTCGCTTCCCGCACATCTTATTTGAATCTTGCGCGAGCGGCGGCGGGCGCTTTGATGCAGGCCTTCTCTATTACGCACCGCAGGGCTGGACCAGTGATGATACCGATGCTGTGGAAAGGCTCAAAATCCAGTACGGCACGAGTATGGTCTACCCGATTGCTTCGATGGGCTCTCACGTTTCCGCTGTGCCGAATCACCAGGTAGCAAGAACTACTTCCCTTAAAACCCGCGCCGATACCGCTTACTTCGGCACCTTCGGGTATGAGCTGGATATTACAAGCATTCCCGATGAAGAGAAAGAAGAAATGAAGCAGCAAATTGCCTACTTCAAAAAGAACCGCGATGTGCTGCAGTTCGGCGCTTTCTACCGGCTGCAAAATGATAATGACCAGAGAGTAGCGTGGATGTGCGTTTCCAAAGACCAAAAGAGAGCTGTGGCAGCCGCTTATAAAGTGCTCGCAACGCCGAACCCGAAATTAAGAAAAATCAGGTTGCAAGGTCTTAACCCGCAGTGGAAATACCGCTGCGAAGAAACCGGGCAGACATTCTACGGCGATGAACTGATGCATTTCGGTCTGATTTGCGAAACCGAGTTTACCGGTTATATGACAGCGCCGGACTACCAGGGTGTTCACCACGCCGGCACAGACATCGGCGATTTCACTTCGCAAATCTACACCTTCACGGTGGTTGAAGAGTAAATAAATTTACCATAACAAAAAGGCTGATTGATGAAAATCAATCAGCCTTTTTTCAGTTATGAGTTATTAGTTATGAGCTATTAGTTGATTGGCTTGACGTAATCATTAATTGCGTTTATAATTGTATTGAAAGTTGGTGATCATATGAGTTTCGATAAAACAATTCAACTATTCATCTTTGACGGAAACCCGAATGGAAGAATAATGTGCGAACTGTCAAATTGGAATGGTCGTATATATAAAGTCTCTAGAAATGAACTCTCTGAATTCGAAAAAAGAAACGACTCCACCCATACCGGTATTTACTTTTTGTTCGGAAAAGATGATGATAATAACACAACCATCTATATCGGAGAAGCGGAAAACATTATTTCCCGATTAAAACAGCATATTTCCGACAAAAACTATTGGAACGATGCCATTGCAGTTATCAGTAAAGATAACTTGTTAAATAAAGCACATGTAAAATATCTTGAAAACGAGTTTTATTTACTTGCCAATGAATCAGCAAGAGCAAAAATCATCAATAGATCAACTCCTACAAGATCATCTATTTCCGAATATGATGAAGCCATGCTCAAAGAGTTTATAGAAAACACCAAAATGTTAGTCAACACGCTTGGCTATAAAGTTTTCGATTTGATCAATGAAAACAATTCCCAACCAATAGAAAGCCCCACTTTCTTTATTAAGGCAGCCAGAGGCGCTGATGGTTCCGGAATTGTTGTTGCTGACGGATTTGCAGTATTAAAAGGCTCTTCCATTGCCAATCCTGTTACGAGTAGTTTTTCCCCTGGTCTTGAAAAGAAAAGGCAGTTTTTACTCGATGAAAATATCATTAATGAATCATTTGAATTCACGAAGGATTATGTTTTTAACAGTCCTTCCACAGCTGCAGCCATCATAATGGGAAGGAACGCTAATGGATTAACAGAATGGAGAACAAACGAAGGCGTTGTTTTAAAAACAATTATTGAAGAAATATAATATTGATAATTAAAAACCTGAAGTTCAAACTGAAACTTCAGGTTTTATAATTTGATAATAGTGTTTATGAATTATGTTTATTCTTTATTGTTGTGACAGAAGAAATCAACATCTTTCTTATTTCATCACAGTCTGCTCTCAGTTTTAAACACTTACTCTTTTCAATACTGTCTGTTGACAACAAAATTTCCAACCAATAATCACTCTCGTTACATTCTTTAAGTGCAATTTCAAATTTTGAGATGAAATCTTTTGTTCCTTGAGCAAATTGTGCCTCATGAATATTCGCACCAATTGAAGTGCCGCTACGAAGTAATTGGTCAATAAGTGCATATTCGATTCTATTCCTACGCATTTCTCTACAGATTCCAATTATTTCGATTGCAAACTGTTTTGATTTTTCTCTTAATATACTGTTTGACATTTTTAAACCTTCTTATTTTTGAAATTCACAATGCATTAGTCCACTAATTTTTTCGAGCAACACAATGTGTTGCTCGAAAAAAGATTTTGCATTGCAAAATCAAAACTAATAGTTAATAGTTTATAACTTATAGTTGATTTTCGCTTCGCGAAAATCACTCCCACTCAATGGTGCCGATGGGCTTGGGCGTTAAGTCGAACAATACGCGGTTGACACCCTCAACCTCGTGGGTGATGCGGTCGGTAATGTGCTCAAGCAGTTCAAAGGGCACGTTTTCGACCGTGGCGGTCATGGCGTCTTTGGTGTTAATAGCACGAATGATGACCGGGTAGCCTTCATAGCGCTTACCGTCTTTAACACCGACAGACTTAATATCGGGAATAGCGGTAAAGTACTGCCACACCTTGCCCTGCAAGCCGTTTTTGGCAAACTCTTCACGGAGAATTGCATCGCTCTCTCTGACACACTCGAGGCGCTCTCTGGTAATCGCACCAAGGCAACGCACGCCCAGACCGGGGCCCGGGAAGGGCTGGCGGTAAACCATATTATCGGGAAGTCCCAATGCTTTGCCGACCACTCTGACTTCATCCTTAAAGAGAAGCTTGACCGGTTCGACCAATTCAAAATCAAACTCTTCGGGCATACCGCCGACATTGTGGTGGGCTTTAATGCCGTCTTTACTCTCTAAAATGTCGGGGTAAATGGTGCCCTGCGCAAGGAAGTGAATATCCTCTAATTTGCGGGCTTCTTCTTCAAAAACGCGAATAAACTCATCACCGATAATCTTTCTTTTCTTCTCCGGCTCTGCCACACCGGCAAGCCTGTCTAAAAAGCGGTCAACCGCATCCACATAGATGAGGTTCGCATCCATTTGATTGCGGAACACTTCGATTACCTGCTCGGGCTCGCCTTTTCTGAGCAAACCGTGGTTGACATGCACGCACACCAGCTGCTTGCCGATTGCCTTAATGAGCAGCGCGGCAACCACACTGGAATCGACACCGCCGGAAAGCGCTAAAAGCACCTTCTTGTCGCCCACCTGCTCTTTGATGGCTTTGACCTGCTCATCAATAAAAGCATTGGCAAGCGCTTCGGTTGTAATTCTCTGCATTGATTCGGGTCTTACATTGGAATCCATAATTTACCTCCCGTGTATTTTAAATATTATTAACTATTTTAAAAGGCTCAGCCTTTTTCTTTTTTGCCGAAAATTTCTTTAACATCCGCCGCTGCAAACAGCCCGCACACAATTACGACAATCACACAGAGTATCGGTAAAGGTTTGAGAAGCGAAGTATCGCGAAGAATGATAATCGAAAACACCACTGCCCACGCCGCATACGTAATATTGAGCGCCATCGACTTGGAAGCGCCGATGCGGGAAATGGAGTTGTAGTAACAAAGGTAAGAAACGGTTGCAAACAGCGCCGCGAGTGCGATGGTCGGTATCAGCCAGCCGGTATGGTCGGTAAAGAGGCTGACCGTAAAGCCCCACCCTCTTAAAATCGGCAGTAAAATAGTGCCGTAAACGAGCGCCGAGGTGCTCTGCCTGATTTGCAGGGCATATTCCTGCTTCACGCTCGGGTCTTTCATACTTTTGGCGAGAATGACTGCTTCCGTGCCCCAGCCGAAAGCGCACATCAGTGCGCCGAGTGCACCGAGCAGGATATTATCCACCTTAATATCTGCGCTCATATTCAGACCGCACACACCGAGAATGGTCACGGCAAGCAGCACCCAGCGGTACCACTGCATTTTCTCCTTAAGCACGAAATATGCCAAAATCGCACCGATCGCCGGGTAAATGGAGCTTGCCACCGCCCCGACCGCAGAGCCGAGGTACTTAATGGCGAGCACATAGCCGGTCATACCGATAGGGCCGCCAATGAGCGCCGCGAGCATTACAAATTTACCGCTTTTGGTTCTGAGCGCCGCCCACACATTTTTGAGGTTGCCGCGCACCCCGTTATACAAACACGCCCACAGCGCGGAAAACAGGTCATGCAAAAAGGTGCTCACAAAGGGCGCCAAAAAAATCGCCTGCTCTGTTTTCACAAAGGGCGACATACTCAGCGCGATGCCCAAAATCACTGTTTCGAGCGCCCATGTAATGCCTGCAAATACGCCAAAAACCATAAATTTGCTATTACTCCTACAAGATTATTTCTATTATAACAAAAGAAGTAAATTCCGTCAATTTTAATTTTGTAAAGGTTTTCTACTTGTCAATCCCCTGTAAAATTGTAAAGGTGTTTCCTTTTACATCAGGAGTTTTTCAAAAAAGAAAAGCCCTCAAAACCGCGCAACAACGCAGTTTTGAGGGAACCGGCTAATTCTCGAATTTTTCGGTCGTTAAGCGAATGCCTAATTTTTTGAGCACATTTTCATCCACCTGCGCCAACAGCACAGTGGTATGCATTTCGCAGTTTCTTAGTTTGGGTAATTGCTCGAGTGCAGCTCTCGCGCTACCATCGGTCACTGCGGAAATAGAGAGCGCAATCAACAGCTCATCAATGTGCAGCAGCGCCAAGTGACTGTTATCGCCAAGTGCATTGACTTTTAACTCCTGTATCGGCTTAATCACGCCCGGCAAAATCAACAGCACATTGTCGCTGATGCCGGCAAGGTACTTGAGCGCATTTAAGAGCATTGCCGAGGAACAGCCCAACAACTCGGAAGTTTTACCGGTAATAATTTTTCCGTCACTAAGCTCAATTGCCGCAGCAGGCGCGCCGGTTTCCATATGCTTGGCTCTGGCGGGAGAAACCGGTACTCTGTCGGTCTCGCTGATGCCCGCTTGGTTCATAAGCAGTTCGAGTTTAAAGCGCTCGTCGGTGTTTTTGGCGCCGCGCGAAGCACTTGCCGCCGCAGCATAGTAGCGGCGAATAATCTCCTGCCGGGAGGCTTCGCTGACCGCTTCATCATCAAAAATGCAGTTGCCTGCCATATTCACACCCATATCGGTGGGCGATTTGTAGGGGCAGGTGCCGTAAATTTTATCGAATGTCGCTTTGAGAACGGGGAAAATCTCGACATCGCGGTTGTAATTGACAGTGGTCTTGCCATAGGCTTCCAAATGCCACGGGTCAATCATATTCACATCGTTTAAATCGGCAGTTGCCGCTTCATACGCCATATTAACCGGGTGACGCAAAGGCAGGTTCCAAATCGGGAAGGTTTCAAACTTCGCATAACCGGCTTTGATGCCGCGCTTGTTTTCGTGGTAGAGTTGAGAAAGGCAGGTTGCCATTTTGCCGCTGCCGGGACCGGGCGCGGTGATAATGACCAATTTGCGGGAGGTCTCGATATAGTCATTCTTACCGTAACCTTCATCGCTGACAATTTTAGAGATATTGGAGGGATAGCCCTCAATGGTGTAGTGGTGGTAGACATTGTAGCCGAGGGAATGCAGTTTATCTTCAAACGCGAGCACGCGCGGGCTTGGTGTGTATCTCGTCAGCACCACGCTGCCGACCATTAAGCCTTTGTTGGTAAACTCGTTAATTAAGCGAATAACATCAAAATCATAGGTAATGCCGAGATCCGCGCGCAGCTTGCTCTTTTCGATATCTTCCGCGCTGATGACAATCACAATTTCCGCTTCATCTTTGAGCTGCAAGAGCATTTGCAGTTTACTGTCGGGCTGGAAACCGGGCAGCACGCGCGAAGCATGAAAATCATCAAAGAGTTTGCCGCCGAATTCCAGGTAAAGCTTGCCGCCAAACTCGGAAATCCTCTCGCGAATGCGCTCGGATTGCATTTTTAAATACTTATCGTTATCAAAACCGATTTTATACATTTCTCTGTCCCCTTTTATCTCAACACATTATAAAAGAATAGCGGCTGTACGCTGTACAGCCGCTCTGTACTTATATAGTATAGAGCAATTTCAAGCATAAATCAATATGCATATGCGTTTTTAAGCAAATTTTTTAAGCAAAAATCACTCCCACTCCACCGTTGCGGGCGGCTTAGTGGTGATATCGTAGACCACGCGGTTAATGTGGGCGCACTCGTTGGTAATGCGGTTGGAAACCTGCGAGAGAATATCGAAAGGTATCTTTGCCCAATCGGCAGTCATAAAGTCATCGGTCGTGACAGCTCTTATCGCAATAAGGTGGTCATAAGTGCGGTGGTCGCCCATGACACCGACCGTGCTCACATTCGGCAGCACACAGAAGAATTGCGCGAGCTCTTTTTCGTAGCCGTTCTTCGCCATTTCATCGCGCAGCACCCAATCGGCATCCTGTAAAACAGCAATTTTCTCGGCGGTAATTTCCCCGATAATTCTTACCCCGAGGCCGGGGCCCGGGAAGGGCTGGCGCCACACCAGCGCCTTGGGAATACCGAGCTTTTCACCAACAGCGCGCACTTCGTCTTTAAACAAATCGCACAGCGGCTCCAAAATGCCTGCAAACTGCACATCACCGGGAGTATTCACACGGTTGTGGTGGGTTTTGATAACATCGGCATCACCTTTGCCTGATTCGATGCAATCGGGGTAAATCGTACCCTGCGCAAAGAAGCCCTTATCGCGCTGCTCGCGGATGGTATCCCAAAACACCTCGAAAAACTCTGTGCCGATAATCTTGCGCTTTTCTTCGGGGTCTGTAACACCTTTCAGTGCTTTCATAAAGCGGTCGGCGCAATTGACACGGATAAAGTTCATATCAAAAAGCTGCGTGAAAGTTTTTTCTACTTCATCGCCTTCGTTTTTGCGCATTAAGCCGTGGTCGACAAAGACACAGGTTAACTGCTTGCCGACGGCGCGCGAGAGCAAGCCCGCCGCAACCGAAGAATCCACCCCGCCGGAAAGCCCCAAAATGACATTTTGGCTGCCGATGCTTTGGCGCAGTTCTTGAATCTTTTGCTCAATGAAATTGTCCATCACCCAGTCGCCTTGGCACCCGCACACGCGGAAAAGGAAATTCGCCAGCATTTGTTTGCCGAATTCCGAATGGGTCACTTCCGGGTGGAACTGCACGGCGTAAATTTTCTTATCTTTATTATCCATTGCCGCAACCGGGCAATCGAGGGTTTTACCGGTGATGGCAAAGCCCGCCGGCGGCGTAGCGATATAGTCGGTGTGGCTCATCCAAACCGTGCTCAGTTCCGGTACTTCTTCAAACAGCGGCGAAGGCGCATGCTTAAAAGTGATTTTGCCGTATTCGCTTGAGGGCGCGGTCTTGACCTCTCCCCCTGCCATATGGCAAATGAGCTGGCAGCCGTAACAAATGCCCAAAATCGGCACCCCGAGCTCCAAAATCTCAGGTGTATAGTGCGGTGAAGCCGGGTCGAAGACCGAGTTCGGTCCACCGGTGAAGATAATGCCTTTATAGTTATTTGCCTTGATTTGCTCGAGAGGCACGGTATACGGCAAAATCTCCGCATACACCTGCAAATCTCTGACACGGCGCGCAATGAGCTGATTATACTGCCCGCCAAAATCCAAAACCAAAATTTTTTCCATACTGTCCCCTTTATATACTATGAGAATTTGTAATAGTATATAGTTATATTATAATGAAGTGCGCGATGCTTTGCAAGACTGCGATGCACAAAGTTTGTGCTACGGCAGCAAAAAATCCTGTAAAAAAACAACAAGAATAATTCTTGTTGTTTTTTAGTGTTCAGTTTTCAGAGTTCAGTATTTAAGGATAGTGCTAAAACCTGTTAAATATAATTGTTCTAATACTGCAAGACTTTTTGACAAGCGCCGTAGTTTTCTGCTTGAAGCAGTATGCCGATATCCTGCACATTGATAATTCCATCGAAATTCAAATCAATACGCTCTTCATACCAATCGTTGTAACGATCGCTGCCGTAAATATTGTTTGCCAACAGTTGACTCGCATCGGGAAAGCCGACCACACCATCGCCATTGATATCACCAACAGCAAGGCAGAAAGTCTGCAGTTGTGCATTTTCGCTCTCATTGAGATTGATAACATTGTTTGCCACCGCAATATCGGTAATCTCAATTGTCGGACTGTTGACAGAGCGCACTTTTGCGCTGTAAGTGCCCGGTGCAAGGTCATCTAAGAAGAAAGTGCCGTCATTTAGAATAGCAGTGCCGATGACCATGGTATCACCCAAATACAAATCCACCATTACGGGGTGGTAGAATTGGTTGGTATCAATCTGCCCGCAAATCGCGCCGGTGTTCTTTATCCGAAATAATCTCTCGACACTGCCGGTATAATTGCCGCTAAAGGTAATGCGCGCATAAGCATCGCTCCCGGCAGCAATATGATTAAAATACTCGACAGTGTAGTTCTGCGCCGCAATCGTTTCACCATCCACATCCTTAACAAGCACTGCGGGTGTTTTTGCGTTCCCATCGTAGAGATATTCTTCTTGTTCTAATTCCACACTTGCAATCCCGGCAATGCGCTGCTTGGAACTGTTATCAATAGATTGACATATTTTACATTGCCGAGCGGTATAGCCATCGCTCTGCAAACCGGCCGGTTCCACAAAGACTTGGCTATAAGTATGCACCAGACAAACCGGTGGCGTATCCCACCCATCGGCAAATGCACTCACATTGCCGCCAAGCAGACACAGTGCCAACACCACTGATAAAACCGATATGACTATTTTTTTCATCATTGGCATTCCTTTCTTTTATTTTTGTACTGCAAAATGTTTTTTCAACAAAAAGTCGGCACAAGGCTAACACCTTGTGCCAATGAAAACACATTTATCATGCACAACGAGAAGCCTTTTTTCTCATTGGTGCATGAACTTATTTTTTCACCACTGCCTTTGCCAAAATCTTGGTGTTGTATGCACTGCCGCCTCCGGCGGAATTATAGGCTCTGACAAGGTAATAGTTTGTACCTTTCGGTTGGTTTTTAAGCGCATAAGACAGAGTTTTAACATTGTTTGCAAGGCTTGTGTATTTCTTAGTTTTAGTGTTGTAGCGATAGATGCGGTAATACTTTGCACCGGCAACCGCACCCCACTTAAGGGTAACCGTTTTGCCGGAAACACCCGCCTTCACACTCGGTGCTTTACAAAGAGTAAGTGCTGTTACATTATCGCTCAATGTATAGGGGCTCATGACCTCTTTCTTCGCTGCGTTCACGAAGTAAGCTCTGACAAGGTAAACATATTTTGTGCCGGCTTTGAGATTCTTAATCGTGTATGAAAGTGCAGAAGTATTGGCAACCCTTTGATGCTTGGATGCACTGTAAACATAAACTCTGTAATACTTCGCGCCGGGCACCTTTGCCCAAGAAAGTTTTACGGCGTTTGTACCGGTGGTCACTTTGACGACCGGCTTTGCCAAAGAAATCGTAAAGCTACGCTTATACGCTACATCATATTTACCGCTGAAAGTAATCAATGCATAAGTATTTTGCTTGACTTTGACATTGTTATAGTATTTCACCGTGTAGTTACTTGCTGCAATTACATTACCATCGGCATCCTTTGCGGTGACTGCCGGTTTCTTTTCATTGCCGTCATAAGCATACGCAGTTTTCGAAATACTGACACCTGCAATATGCGCAATGCGCTGCTCGGTGCCCTTTTGAATATCGCCGCAGGCACTGCATGCCATTGCCGTATAACCATCCACAGAATCAGTAGCTTTTTTTATTACTGTTCTCTTGTAAGTATGGTCAATGCATACAGGGTCGGTATCCCACCCGTCGGCAAACGCGCTCATACTGCTGCCAAACATACACAGTGCTAAAATCAATGACAGAACAGATACTAATGCTTTTTTCATACCATCAATCCTTTCTGAAATCACTTTTGAATGCATACACTATTCCAACGGAATAATCGGGGTTTCATAGGGTGCGGTGTCATTGACCTCACCTTTTTTAGTGGTGGTCTTCTTTTCTTTTTTGGTGGTGGTCTTCTCACCTTTTTTCGTAGTATTCCCATTTTTATCGGTAGCACTGTCACCCGACTTGTTGGTAGTTTTATCGCCGGATTTTCCGCTGCTTTTGCCGCCGTCTTTACCGTCAAGGTCAATGCCGGCATCTTCATCGGGAAGTGTCACGATTTCTTCGGAAGTATAAATCGTGCTTTCGTCATCCTTTTTTTTGCTGTTTTTGGAGCAGGCGGCAATGGAAACGACCATCGCGACCGCCAAAACAATCAGTAGTGTTTTTTTCATACAATCAACCTCACTTTTTGCGATATATATTAACTTATCGCAAAGAAATAAAATAAAAGTGATAAATTTGTAAATTAATTATGAATTTTTAATTCTTCTTGGCATCATCGGGCCAAGTGATGTCCACATCGGTCGCATCCTGCTTGCTGCTGCCCTGCACGGTCACGGTTTTTCCGTTAGCATCAGTGCTTGTCGCCGCCTGCGTGGTGTTCAGCGAAGCTTTTGCGACATTCTCTTTGGAGCCGAAGTCATAATACTCATGGGCACTCAACCAAATTCTGCCCGCCACAAACTTATCTCTTGCTGCCTGCAATTCGCTGACAGTCACAAACTTGTAGCCCTGCTTCATCAACTCATCAACTGCCTGAAGCACACCTTCGGCAGTGGTGTCGTAAATATCATGCAGGCAAAGGATGTCGCCGCCGTCTGCCCCGTTGGAGACTATCTCGTTGCGGACTGCCTCGGCATCTCTGGTTTTCCAGTCAAGCGTATCGACATTCCACATAATCATATCGTAGCCTTTATTTTTGAGCAACTCTTGAATATCATCGTTGTAGCTGCCGTAAGGCGGGCGGACATGAGTAGGTGCTTTGCCGGTGTATTTTTTAATCAGCGCCGCCGTGTCGGCAAGTTCCTTTTCGGTACCGCTCACACCAATCTGGGTAAAATCACTGTGTGCCCAGCCATGAATACCGATTTCACAACCGCATTCGCTGACCAATTTGCACATTTCGGGATTTTCTTCTATCATCTGCCCCAACTCAAAGAAAGTGGCTTTCGCGCCGCGCTTCTTTAAGCCGGTGACCAGCTTTTTGGTAGACTCGGTACCCGGCCCGTCATCAAAGCACAAGGCTATGAGCTTTTTGACACTGTCGGTACTGCCGTTTTCATCGACAGTAGTCGGCTGTGTAGTGGTCGGTTTGGTGGTAGTCACCACGGTAGTGGTAACGCTACTTTTTTCTGTTTTTTTATCTTTGCTTTTGGTGTTACCCTTATTGCCGGCGACCGCAAATGCCACCACGGTGGCAATGCTCAATACCGCAACCGCAATAATGATAATCCACTTTGTTCTAACTCTGTTTTGCACTTTTGCCCCCAATAAAAAATATTATTATACATAATAAGTATACCACCGCTTTTTGGGGCTGTCAATCACTTGACGAAGAAAACTCCGAAAAGAAAAATCTTTGCCGCCGCGCGCAAAAATAAGGATTGACTAACGCAGTGATTTTTGATAGAATATAAATCTATTAAGTGTTGTCTCGGAGTATTTATGAGTGAGCCAAATATGGATGCTATAGATGAAAAAAACAGCGGGACGATTCAATTCTCGCTTAATAAAACAAGGCATGTCAATTTAAAAAAGCCTGCGCGGCGCATCGGCAAACCGCTTGAGGAAGAAGAAATTGACGAATTGCAGCAAGAAAAAGAAATGCTGCAAAACCAAGCCACCCCGACTGAGTTTGAAGATGTTTTCTCCGATGAGGAAAAGCAGGAGGAAGAGGTCAGCACCGGCGTGGTTTCGGTAGAAGAAGTATTTAAGAAAAAAGCGGCAATGATTAATGAGGATTTTCACAATGAAACCGGTGAAGAGCCCGAAGCCGTTCCCAATAGTAAACTCAAAAAAGCCGCCATTATCATCGGTGTCATTTCCGGCGCGATTGTGCTCGCCGCGATTGCCATCGGGATTATCATCATCTTATAAAAAAATGCGCACACCGTGCGCAAATATGCGGGCTTGTAGCTCAGCCGGGAGAGCGCTGCGTTCGCAAAGGGTGAAAAGAGCCGAACCGCAATAGCCTCTCACTTGCCCTTTTCGGCTAATTGCCCCGCTTTTTCTTTGCTTGGCGTCAGCCAAGCGGCATCAAACGCAAAACAATTACCTCAAAAATTTCTGCGTGAGAGGTGCTTCGCAGTTTTGGTCAGCTTATTTTTTTCAAAGATAAGGCAAAGCAGCGAAGGAATGCACCCGCATTGCGAGATGCTTTAACGCAATATTGGGGAAAAAGAAGCGACCAAAACCTGTTGAGGGTCGACTCTTTTCACCCATGGTCGAGGGTTCGAACCCCTTGAAAAAAATCAAATATACGGGTTCATAGCTCAGTTGGTCGAAGAGGCTTGCCGCTGCCGGTGGCAGATGAAGGCAAGACGATGAGTAAAAAAACAAGGAGCAAGGCGACGCGCTCCAAGCGAGAATTGCGACTATGTTTTTGGCGGGTAGAGCGCTGCGTAGCAGTGCGAGCCCAACATAAATATAGCTAAAAATTAAATACGGGTTCATAGCTCAGTTGGGAGAGCGCTGCGTTCGCAACGCAGAGGTCGAGGGTTCGAGTCCCTTTGGATCCACCAAAACACAAGCACCTTATTCTTAAGGTGCTTGTGTTTTGATATATAAGGGGGCTCGAACCCTCTATTTTGAAATTTTGAACGCAGCGCGGGTTCATAGCTTCGTGTTAATTGTTTGAAACCCTATTTATGTCTAATAATAACAAAAAACTATTAAAATCACTCCACCACAACAATGCTGTCGCCGGGTTTGACAGTGCCGCCTTTTAACACTTTGGCGAAGATGCCTTCGCGCGGCATGATGCACTTGCCGACAAGCTCTTTAATCGCGCAGCCGTCGTGGCACTCTTTGCCGATTTGGGTGATTTCAATGAGCGCCTCTGCGCCGATTTGCAGTTTAGTGCCGACGGGCAGAGTATACAGTGTAATGCCTTCGGTGGTAATGTTTTCGGCAAACATCCCGTGGCAGAGCCCATCGGTGCGCATACCCTTGGATTTTTCAATACTCTCTTTGCCCAAAAGGCTGACCTGGCGGTGCCAGTTGCCTGCGTGGGCATCGCCCTCAAAACCGAAGTTTTCAATGAGTTTCCCCTCGGGAACCGATTGCTTCGGTGTTTTCTTTTGGGTGCTGATATTAATTGCAACTACTTTTGCCATTTTTATCTCCTTTGTCAGCCTATTAGCATATTGGCACTTAGCGAATGGTGGTGTTGCACAGCAACACATTCAAATCGGGTGCGGGAAATTCCCCTACTAGGGGAAATGTCGCGGAAGCGACAAAAGGGTCTGGAGTCCGCTCCAAGGAACCCGCCCCCAACTTGTGCAAAGCACAAACATCATTTCGACATAGTCGAAACATCACTGCGAAGCAACATCATTTGCCATAGGCAAACATCACTTGAGCAAACATCGTTTGCTCACCTATCCGCCTGTTTTATTCAACCCGTGCGCGGGTGCTTTTTCTTCAAACCGGTGCCCGGCGGGTTTCTTTAAAATAATCGATTTGATTTGCGCCGCAAGTGCCGTTTCATCCTCTATATACGGCATCACATCATAGAGTGTGTCATCCCCCAAACAGGGTTTGACTTTGCCATCACACAGCAGGCGCACGCGGTTACAATCGGCGCAAAACTTGCGGCTGACGGAATTGATAAGCCCTACCCTGCCGCGAAAACCCTCGGCGCTGTAATACCGCGCGGTAGCTTGCTCGCTCTCTATCGGTTTTAAGTAAGGAAACTGCTGCAAAATTTCCGCACCGGTGACCATCATCTCTTTATCTTCCCCACTGTCGGAAAACGGCATCAGTTCAATAAAGCGCACATCCAGCGGTGCTTTTCTGGCAAGGGCTATGAGTTCCCCCGCCCCGTCACTGTTAACACCTTTCATCAATACGGCATTAATCTTAATCGGCGCAAGCCCTGCCGCCTGCGCGGCTTCAATGCCTTCCAATACCTTGTGCAGTACTGCCGCCCCGGTCAGGTGGCGGTAGGTACTTTCATCGGTACTATCAAGCGAAATGTTGACACTTTGCAGCCCCGCCTCTTTAAGCGAGGCAGCGTATTGCTTCAAATACACGCCATTGGTGGTGAGCGCAATGGTTTGAATACCTTCAATAGAATGGATTTTTTCGACAATCTCGCAGATATCTTCGCGCACGAGCGGCTCGCCGCCGGTGATGCGCACCTTGGTGATACCGCACTGCGCAAAGGCTTTGACCAGCCGAAAGATGTCTTCCGCGGAAAGTTCCGCCTCTTTTTTGGCGCAGTCCTCCTTACCGCAGTAAACGCAGTTGAGGTTGCAGCGCTGTGTGACGGACACGCGCAGGTATGAAATTTCTCTGCCGAAACTATCCTTCATGGTGGTAATCACTCTTTCCGCCTGTTTTTTCGAGAAGTTTGACTTCTTCAATCACCATGCCGCGGTCGATTGCCTTGCACATATCGTAAACGGTCAGCGCGGCGACGGAAGCACCGGTGAGCACTTCCATTTCAATCCCGGTTTTGTAGGAACACTTTGCGCTCACATATATTGCAAGTGAAGTGTCGCTCTCTTTTTCAAATGTTACTTCCACCTTTTCAATCGGGATGTTGTGGCACAGCGGAATGAGAGAAGAAGTCTTCTTCGCTCCCATAATGCCCGCAATGCGCGCTGTGCCGAGCCCGTCTCCCTTTTTTAAATCCGCTTCGAGCAGTTTTTGAAGTGTTGCGGGCTGCATACGAATTCTCGCGTAAGCTTTCGCCGCGCGCGCTGTTTCGCTTTTAGAACTGATATCGACCATCACGGCTTCGCCCTTTTTGTTTAAATGAGTGAGCATAATCCGTTTCCTTATTCTTTGATTTCATAGCCGCCGAGTGCCTTTAATCGGTCGGCAAAAGCGGGTGAATGCAGCATCTTCAGAAATGCCTGCACCTGTGGCGCATCTTTATAGCGCTCGTCGACTAAAAACTGGTAAGTTTCCGTACAAATCGGGATAAAATCCAAATCATACATCTTGGCGGCAGAGTAAATCCCGAGTCCCGCATCCGCATTCCCGGCGGCAATGAGCGCCGCCACCGCGGTGTGGGTATATTCTTCATTGGCATAGCCCTCGACATCCTCGGGCGCCATACCGTTTTTCTCTAAAAGGTAATCGCACAAAATTCTGGTGCCTGCCCCGCGCTGGCGGTTAACATAGCGGTACTTGGCAATATCTTTAAATGTTTGAATGCCCAGCGGGTTGCCTTTTTGCACCATTAAGCCCTGCACTCTGCCTACACCCTCCAAGAGTACGGCGCCGCCATTTGGGAAAAAGCGCTTAATGTAAGTGATGTTGTAAGTGCCGCTCTCACTGTCTAAAAGGTGCACACCGCCCAGGTGCGCAAGACCCCCCTGAATGGCATAAATTGCGCCCATACTGCCCACGTGGGTGGAGCAAACGCGAAACGGCGCACCCTCTTTGGCAAGGGCATCTGCCACTTCATCAATAAGCGGGTCGTGAGAGCCGGTAACAATTAAAGTATTTTCAATTTCAGAGAGGGGTTTGAGCAGGCGCACATCCACCTGTGTTCCCGCTTCCAAGCCCTCGCAGTTTTGCGGCAGGAGCAAGATACCGTCTGCCTTCGTAAACGAGGTAATCACGCCGGCGCCTCTGCCCAGCGGCATCGCACTGAGCACCCCGCCGATGCTGCCGAGCGCCACGCGGATGTATTCACTGTATTTGAGAGAAGAAACCACCTTTTTGCCCAACACCGCTTTAACTGTCGGCGGTGCAGAAGGTGTTTTGTTGTTGTAAAGGTCAATTACTTCACGAACGATTTCTTCCATAATTACAATAGCGGAAACCGGGTACCCCGGCAGCCCGATGACGGGTTTGCCCTGCGCTTCGCCTAAAATAGCGGGTTTACCGGGCTTTATGGCAATGCCGTGCACCAACACGGTGCCTAAGGATGCAATGATTTCGGCGGTGTAATCATCTCTGCCGGCGGAAGAACCGGCGCAGATTAACACACCGTCACATTCGCACAATGCGCGCTGTACCACCGCTAAAATATCGCTTTTGACGTCTTTTGTAATGGGGTAAACCTTTACATCTGCGCCGTGGCTTTCCAGGTATGAAGCGAAGATAGTGGAGTTAAATTCAATAATTTCGCCCTCTTTGGGGTCATCTGTCGGCGCTACAATTTCATCACCGGTAGGAATAATGCCGAACACGGGCTTTGCGAGCACCTCGATTTCGGTCACACCGCCTGCCAACAGTGCACCGCACAGCGAAGGGGTCAACACGGTACCCGAAGGCGCCAACATATCGCCCATACAAATATCCTCGCCGACCTGGCGCACATTTTGCCACGGGCGCACCGGAGCAATGATGCGCACTTCCCCGCTCTCGGTTTCGATTAAATCCTCTACCATAATCACGGCATCACAGCCTTTTGGCAGCGGGTCGCCGGTATCGACCACCGTGTAGCTTTCGGGGGCTAATGTCAGCGGTGTTTTTTCGCTTGCCGCAAAGGTATCGGCAGCGCAAACGGCAATGCCGTCCATCGCGGATGCATTGTAGTGGGGCGAGCAGATGCGTGCATAGGCGGCATCTTTGAGCACTCTGCCGCCGGCTTCGCGCACGGCGACCACCTCACTGCGCGCCGCTAAACCGACCGCTTTTAAGTGAGAGTAATATATTTCTTTCGCCTCGTTTAAAGGCATATTGTTTAAATAGTTATGTTTCATTTAGAGTTTCCACACCTCCACTTGTGTGCCTGCCGCCAAGCCCTCGGCATCGCGGGGCACGCAAATAAACCCGTCTGCCGCCGACAAAATGGAAATAATGCCCGATTTACTGTGAATCGGCACAATGCTTTCGCCCTCTTTTTTGACACAGAGGTACTCCTCTCTGCCGTGATTGGAGGGAACATTTTGCGCAAGCGTTGCCGTAAAGAGCGGCGCCGCCGGAGCCTGCTGCAGCAAACTGTCAAAATAAGGTTTGACAATCAGGCGGTAAACAAAATATGCCGCCAGCGGGTGACCGGGAAGCCCGAACACCGCTTTGCCGCGCGCCATACCGAAAATGGTGGGTTTGCCGGGTTTCATGGCAATACCGTGAAAATACACTTCACCGAGCGTATCGAGAATATCCACGGTCATATCGCGGCTGCCGGCAGAAGACCCGCCGGAAATAAGCACGGCATCAGCTTGCTCCAAGCACTGCGCAAGCGCTTGGGTAATCTTTTCTCTATCATCTTTGAGCGCGCCGAAATACAGTGCCCGGCAGCCTGCCGCTTCGAGCGCCGCGCTCAACAGCGGACCATTGACATCGCGAATTTGCCCGAGGGCGGGCGCCGTGCTGATTTCATCGCCGGTGGAGATAATTGCCACCACGGGCTTTTTGAGCACCGGCACTTCCTCTACCCCCAGCGCTGCCAAAATCCCGATATGCGCCGGAGTCAGCAATGTATGCTGCGCGATAGCGGCGGTACCGGCAGTGATATCGTCACCTTTTTTAGTAATGTTTTCAAACGGAGAAACGCTTTGATAGACTAAGCACAACCCGCTTTGAGAGTCGGTATGCTCGACCATCACGGCGGCATCAGCCCCTTGCGGGAGCATTCCGCCGGTAGCAATGTGTGCGCACTGCCCGCGCTTTAAATGAAGCGGCGTGCACTCGCCCATCAAGATTTCGCCCGCGATATCAAGCTGCGCCGGAATGGCTGCCGAAGCACCGAAGGTATCGGCGGCGCAGAGCGCAAACCCGTCTACCGTTGAGCGGTCAAAGGCGGGAATGTCCTCGGCAGCAACAATGTCCGCCGCCGTCACTCTGCCGCAGGCGGCGCTCAAGGCAATATGCTCAGTCGGCATCGTGCTCGCAGCGGTCGCCTCTAACACGGTTTGCACAGCTTCTGATTTTGAAACGACTTTTAACATACTTCCTCTCAATCTTGTTGAATTTTACCGTCACTTAGCGTAATGGTATGCTGTGCACAGGCGGCGGCAAATTCTTTCTCATGGGTGCTCAAAAGAATAGCGCACCCTTCTTTTTGTTGATAGTCTGCGAGGGCATCGGCAATCAGCGCGGTGCCTTGCGCATCGCAGGCGCTGGTCGGTTCATCTAAAAGTAACACCTTTGCGGGGCGAATGAGCAGGCGGCACAGCGCAAGCCTTTGCAGCTCGCCGCCCGAAAGCGAGGTGGCTTTTTTCTCTTTTAAGGCGCCAAGCCCCATTGAGTCCAGCAGCTGCTCCGCCTCCGCGGCTGTTGCCTTGGTACCCATGAGCACATTGTGCACCAGGTTGCCGCGAAACGCATAGGACTGCTGCGGCAAATAGAGCACCGGGGCGGGCAAATCAAAATGACCTTCATCGGCGCCGAGGGTGCCTGCCAAAATGCGCAGCAATGTCGTTTTGCCGCTGCCGTTGGCGCCCAAAATTGCCAAGGTCTCGCCCTGCTCCACAGTAAGTCTTTCGATATCGAGCACACAGCGCTCTTTATAGGTTTTCTTTAAGTTTTCTATCTTAATCATCGGCAGGCTCCTTTACAATCAGAGACGCCAGAATATTGACGATAAACGCAATCATTAACAGTATCAGCCCGAGCGCGAGCGCAAAAGAAAAGCGCCCTTTGTTGGTTTCGAGCATAATCGCCGTGGTCATTACGCGCGTTTTCCACTGAATATTACCGCCGACAATGCTCACCGCTCCCACTTCGGCAATGCTTCTGCCGAAAGCGTTGAGCACCACCGAAAGCAGCGAAGCGCGGCTTTCGCGCAGGCAAAGCCCCAGCACCTTGGTATTGGATAAACCCATACCTCTGGCGGTTTCAATGACCGGTTTTGACCTGTCGCGCACAATCGAAGCACTTAAGCCGATGACCACCGGGGTAATCAAAATACACTGCGCAACCACCATCACGCGCACGGTAAAGAGCATATTCAACTGCCCGAGCGGGCCGTAATGTGTAAAGAGTGCATATACGAATAAGCCTGCCACAACCGGCGGCAAGCCCATTAGTGTATGCACTATTTTCAAAATAAAGGATTTCCCTTTGAATTGTTTGGTGCCCAAGAGTGCCCCGAGAGGAAGCCCTATCAAGCACGAAATAAGCGTGCTGAAAAAGGACATCCTCAGCGTGACACCAATGATTTGGAAAAGCTCTTTATCAAGAGAAAACAGTAATTCAAACGCCTGTTTTATGCTTTCCATTGATTATTTATCAAGTAGAGTAAACAGCGAAACGCCGTATTCTTTCTGACCGTAATCGGCTATGAGTTTGCTCGCTTCGTCGCCGAGCATCCAGTCGATAAGCGCCTTTGCGCCTTCCGTATTGACACCATCCACTTTTTCGGGATTGACGGCAATCAGAGAATAGGTGTTTTTCATATCTTCGCCTTTTTCAAGGAGAATATCGAGTTTGAGGTCTTTTTGCATGGAAAGATAGGTTGCCTTATCTGTCAAGCAGTAAGCGCCCATTTCATTTGCCATGGTTAAGCAGTCGCCCATGCCTTTGCCGGCGCTGACATACCAATCTGCCTTTGCGGGGTCGGGCTCTTTGCCTTCGCCCCAAATTTTGAGTTCTGCTTTGTGGGTGCCGCTGTCATCGCCGCGGGAAACGAACTTGCTGCCGCTCTCTTTAATCTTGGCGAATGCGCTTGCCGCATCTTCACAACCTTTGATGCCGGCGGGGTCATCTTTCGGGCCGACAATCACAAAGTAATTATACATAAAGGGTAATCTCTCCACACCGAAGCCCTTTTCGATAAACTCTTCTTCGGACTGCTTTGCGTGAACGAGGATTAAGTCGGCATTACCGTCTTCCGCCTTTTGGATAGCGGCGCCGGTACCGGCAGACTGCACTTCCACCTTGTAGCCGGTTTCTTTTTCAAACACGGGCAGCAGGTACGGAAGCAATCCGGAATCATTCACGGAAGTGGTGGTGGAAAGGCGAATGGTCGCATTAGCGGGTGCTGCAGCGGTAGTGCTTTGCGCAGCGGTAGTGGTTTCATCTTTCTTTCCGCTGCAGGCGGCAAAGGATAATAACATCACCAATGCCAAGCCGATGGCTAAAACTTTTTTCATGATACGACTCCTTTTCAAACACGGAAGGCATTGTCGTTTCCTCCAATACCCCTTGCCAAAGGGCAACGCCCCGTTATTTTTGGCATAGCCTGCCCCGCCCTATGCGCCCTGCGCACTTAGCCGAAACAGGTCGAAATGTATCACAACAGGACCGCCTGTCCTGTTATGTTCATAATACCATAAAAAATCACCGAAATAAAGTGCTTTTTTGTTGAATATATATATTTTATATGCTACAATGAGGAAAAGGCGGTGAGAAAATGAAATTCGGTATTATATGCGCCTCCGACAGGTGCTTTCGCGGCGAATGCGAAGACTTAAGCGGCAAAGCAATAGAAGAATGCGTGGCGGCGCTTTCAAGCGAAAACCGCTATGTGCTTGTGCCCGATGAAACGAAAGCTATCAGCGAAGCTATTTGCACATTGGCAGATGATTTCGGTGCCGATGTCATTTTCACCACCGGCGGCACCGGCTTTGCCCCGCGCGATGTGACACCCGAAGCGACCAAAGCGGTCATAGAGCGCGAAGCGCCCGGTATCAGCGAAGCCATTCGCGCCAAGAGTTTAGAGATTACCCCGCGCGCCATGCTCTCCAGAGCAGTCAGCGGGATTAGAGGCAAAACACTGGTTATTAACCTGCCCGGCAGCCCGAAAGCTGTGCGCGAGTCCATTGCAGTGGTGCTGCCTGTATTAGAACACGCCGTTGAAACCATGAGCGGCAACACCCTTTCTTGCGGAGGTGATTACAAAAAATGAGCAGTAAAGCAGATATTCAGGGCTTTGATATTTCCACGCGATCGGCAGCAGTCATCGGCTGCGGCGGGCTTGGCACCAATGTGGCGGTGCATTTGGCAGGCGCCGGTATCGGCAAGCTGCTGCTGTGGGATTTTGACGAAGTTGAGGTGCGCAACCTCAACCGCCAATTTATGTATACCGCCGAGGATGAAGGCAAAGCCAAGAGCCTTGTGCTCAAAAACAGAATTCAAGCCTACGCGCCGGAGTGCGAAGTGGAAAGTGTATGTGTGAAAATCACGGCACTTTCGCAGCTGTTTTCGGCGGCGGATTTTGACATAGTCATTTTAGCGGTCGACAATGTGGAATGCCGCAAAATTGTCAGCAATTTTTGCGAGAAAAACGGCATTGCTTATGTCAACGGCAGTGTGCAGGGGTTTTACGGCACGGCATATTTGAGCCTGCCCGGCAAAACCGCTACACTCGAGCAGGCAGGCGGTCTTGAACCCGCCGGCAGCCCGCCGCTCTCGCCGAGCACAACTGTCGGCATTATCGGTGCGCTCGAAGCGAAACTTGCCATTAATTACTTTTTAGATAAAACCGCCTCATTCGGTACACTGTACTGCTATGACGGCGAAACCATAGAAGCACTCAAAATCAGGGGTAATGCAGATGACAAACTATAAAGGGTATATGGGAAAAGTTTTGTTTGTGGATTTAAGCGAACAAAGCTTTCACGAATTTCCTTGGACAGATGAAGACAGAAAACGCACTTTAGGCGGCAAGGTGATGGCGGCGGATATTTTGCTGCAGCACATCAAACCCGGCATGAAAGCATTTGATGCAGACAACTGGCTCGTGATTACCACAGGGCCCTTGACCGGCACGGGCTGCCCGAATACCTCGCGCTTTAATATTTCCACCATTTCGCCGCTAACCAATATTGTCACCTCATCAAACTGCGGCGGCGATTTCGGCTTGGCGCTCAAGCGCGCAGGCTATGATGCTGTCATCATCTCCGGCAAGGCGCAAAGCCCTGTTACCGTACACATTGAAGAAGACAAAGTTGATTTTGAAAGTGCACAAGAACTGTGGGGATTGACAACCGGAGACGCCCAGGAAAAACTCGCTGACTATCCCGGCAGGTTGGTGATCGGCCCCGCCGGTGAACATAAGGTGCTCTATGCCTGCGTTTTCAGCGGCGAAAGAACCGCAGGGCGCGGCGGTGTGGGTGCCGTTTTCGGCGACAAAATGCTTAAAGCTGTTACGGCGAAGGGCACAAAATTACCGGAAGTGGTGAATCGAGAAAAGCTCAAAGACCTCAATGTAAAGTGGACAAAGATGCTGCAAACCCACCCGCTGACCGGCAGGCAGTTACCAAAACTCGGCACCGCCGGTTTGGTTTCCCCTATGCAGGCGCACTCTATATTGGCAACGAAGAATTTCGGTGCCGGTCGCTACGACCAATTTGAAAAAGTTTCGGGTGAAGAGTTGGCGGAAAACCACCTGGTTTCCAACGCCGCCTGCACCACCTGTGTGATTCGCTGCGCCAGAAAGGTCAATGTAGGCGGCAAAGTGGTCAAAGGGCCGGAACTCGAAACCTTAGGCTTATTAGGTCCGAATATTTTAAATGATGATATCGAAAAAATCCTATTGTGGAATTACGAACTCGACGAACTGGGTATGGATGCCATTTCCTGCGCGGGTTCAATTGCATTTGCAATGGAACTTGCCGAAAAGGGTGTGCACGATTTCGGTGTGCATTTCGGAGAAAAAGAAACGATTTCGCAAATGTTTCATGATATCGCCTACCGCGAAGGCGAAGGCAATTATCTGGCAGACGGTTCCAAGCGTATGTCCGATATTTTCGGCGGCAAAGAGTACGCCATTCACGCCAAAGGCATGGAACTTGCCGCTTACGAACCGCGCCACGCGGTCGGGCAAGGGCTCGGCTACGCAACCTCCAACCGCGGCGGCTGCCACTTAAATGCAGGCTATATGGTCGTAGTCGAAGGTTTAGGTTTAGATGTAGATTCACTGACACCGCACGGCAAAGCAGCGCTTGCCATCATGTTCCAAAACCTGATGGAAGCGGTATCCGCCTGCGGCAGCTGTATGTTTACAAGTTACGCGGTTTTGCCGGGCTTTTTGATTGCAAAGCCCAACCTGTTTGCCACAAAATTAATTTTAACATGTTTCCCCTATGTGGGGCCGGTTGTAAATTTACTCAGCCACTTCACAAAGGTGCCGAAAATCAATATTCCGCTGCTGCCGCATGCATATGCGATTAAGTATGCAACCGGCATAAAGGCAACGATGGCATCTATGCTCACTTGGGGTGCCTACGGCTATAACACCGAAAGAATTTCCAATATTATTTTGGGGCAAAAAGCAGGGGCAGATAAATTACCCAAGCGCTTAACCGAAGAACTGCAAGACCCGAACAACCCGAAAACAAAAGTACCGCTGGAGCAAATGAAGAAAGTCTTTTACAGAGCAAGAGGCTGGAAAGACGGTATCCCGACCTGGCACCGCCTGCGCTCGCTCCATATCCCGATTGACAGAGCGGTTTACGATGCGGCGGTTGCGGCGGCAACGGCACCCGAAAAGGAGGAAGGATAATGGCAAAGGTTACCGTAAAACTCTTTGGTGTGTATCGTGTAGATACACACATTGCCGATGTAGAAATGGAGGCCGAGAAACTCTCGGATATTTTCAAGCAACTTGGTAATATGGTTTCAGAAGAGCACAAAAGCACCATTGCATTTTCCGATGCAACGGTATTTATCAACGGCGAGCGCTGCAAAAAGAAAAGGCAACGCTTGCAGGATGGCGATGAAGTGTGGATGCTCTCGCCAGCATCGGGCGGATAACGCGGTTATCCGCAGTGATGTTTGCTGCGCAAGTGATGTCGCTACGCTAATGATGTCACTTCGTTAGTGATGCCGCGCCTACGGCGCTAATTGTGGGCGACACATTCGCACTTGTTCCGCTTCGCTCTATTATTGTATGGAAAGGATGAAACTGATGGGATTTTCTATTGATAAAGAAAAATGTGTCGGTTGCGGTGTTTGCGCGTTTACCTGCTTATTCGGCGCTATTTCTGCCGAAGATGATGCAGCGCAGCACTATGAAATTGATGCAGACAAATGTATAGAGTGCTCACAATGTATGAATATGTGCCCGAACAGTGCGATTGCGCCGCCCGAGGGGTGGAAACCCATTCAATCGGTGCACATTATTCCCGAAAAATGCAAGGGCTGCTCGCTATGCGCGCGGGTATGCAAAGCAGGCGCACCCACAGGGGTTGTCAAAGAACCGTTTACCATTCAAGATGATAAATGCTTCCGCTGCGGTTTATGCGCGAGCAAGTGCCGCTTCGAAGCAATTGAGGTGACATATACCGAGTAAAGTAATTCACCTTTACATTTAAACAAAAGAAAAAGCAACGCCTTGCGTTGCAACTGAACACTGAAAACTGAACACTGAACACTGAACACTGAAAACTATAAAAGGGACTGCACCGCAGTCCCTTTTATTATACATTCTCAAACCACTTTTGGTTGAGCGCGGCGCGCTCTTCCGGTGTTTCGCAGGGCTTGACCATCCTGCCGTTTTGAATATCAATGAGGATTTCATCAAGCGACTCGGGCTTATGATAATAGAACCCCTGCACCAATTCGCAACCGGTGGTTTTAACAAAATCGAGGTGTTCTTCCGTTTCCAAGCCTTCCACCAACGTGTGAATGCCGAGCTTGCGCGCCAAGTACACCAGCTCCTGAAGGATAAGGCGGTTCATACCGTCGTGCTCATCCAAGTGGCGCAGCAGCTCTAAGTCATATTTAATTAAATCAAACTCAAAGCGGCTGAACACATTAATTGCGGAGTACCCGCTGCCGAAATCATCTAACCAAAGTCTATAACCGTTGGCGCGAATTTCACTGAGCTGTTCAATAACCTTTTTCTCGCCAAGCGCCAAATCCTGCTCGGTAATCTCGACAATAAAGTAGCTTTTATCGACATAGTCATCCATTTTATACTTGTCGTAAAGCCGGTTCATTTCTCCGACAACATCGGCGTGAATAAAGTCCTGCCGAGAGAAGTTGACAGAAACCGGCACCAGCGGCAAGCCGTTATCGTGGCGAATAATGACCTCGCGGCACACCTGCTCAAACATATATAAATCCAATTTATACAGCTGGTGGTACTTGAGCAAAACCGGAATAAACTCTTGCGGGTGAATGGTACCGCGCACCGGGTCAATCCAGCGCGCGAGCGCTTCAAATGCTGCCACCTTTTGGCTCTCCACGCGGTAGAGCCCGTGGTAGTAGACCTTAATCCAGCCATTTTCCAGCGCTTGGTTGAAGTTTTCAAGAATATAGCGCGCCCGCCAGTATGCTTCATTCAATTTGCGCGAGAAGAAAGCGACTTCGCGGTTCAAATCATTCTCAATGAATTTGAGCGTTTGCCTGGCATAATCCAGTGCATCCGCAAATGAAACCTGCTCATCTTCAAATTGATAAACCCCGGCGCGCATGCCGGCGGTATTACCGGTCGCCTCATTGCGAAGAATTGTATTGGCAGCACACAGCCGCTGTTCTAATTCTTGCGCATCCTCCAAGTCGGTAATCACAATAAAGTGGTCATCGGGACCGCGCGCCACCAGCGATTGCGGGAACTTCAGTTTGAGCGTTTTTGCCGCTAAGCACAGCAGCTTATCGCCTTCGCGATACCCGTACTGGTTGTTATAAGACTGCATAGCATAGATGTCAAGATAGACCAAAGTCGGCGTATGCCCTTCGGCGCGCACCACATTTATTTTTTCATCACCAAACTCATGCAGGTAATTCAGATTAGGCAGTTCTGTGAGCGAATCGGTATAAAACACATCGTTGCGCAGCATATTATAAGCTTCCATCTGCTCGCCCATCATTTGGTGCGTTTGCGAAAGGTTCGCATAGGTGATGACGGCAAGCTCGGTGCCGTCAGGCATCGTTTGCCACTTGCCGAGCCCGTGAATGAGCACATATTCAGGCGCATCCGCATCACCTGCCGGCGGTGCCAGCAAACAGCGAAACACCGTGTCATACGAACCGCGATGATGCAAAAAATCATCACTGATTTTGGAGACCACGCCCACATCATCCGGGTGCATGCGCTCAAACATGCCTGCCTCTAACCACTCCAAAACATGATCGCGGCTCGCGCCGGTATTGCGGCAAAAGCCTTCGGAGACCAACACCGGAACGGGTTTGTCCTCAATGTTTTGGTAGTAGACGAAGGAAAGCGGACTGCTTTCATAGGCTTCTTTTAATTCTTTTGGGAACTGATACATCTTTTGCTCCTGTTCTTATCACTGAAAACTGCACACTGAACACTGAACACTGACCACTGAACACTGCTTTGAAAGCGTGACTACGCTTTCAATGCAGCCTTATTCTCATACATCCTTTTATCTGCCCGCTCAAAGACAGATTCCACACTGTCGCCCTGTTCAAAGCGCGCCATGCCATAGGCAACCTGCACTTCGCCGCAGGCTTTATTTTGCCTATTTGCCGCATCCATTTCTTCGAGCAGGTTATCGATATTCTCGTAATCATGCCCACTGCAGATGACGGCAAACTCATCACCGCCGATGCGGAACACCGGGCTGTGGCGGAAGACATCACAAATCAAATTACAGCCCTTTTGAATGTAAAGGTCACCGGCTTGGTGCCCCTCGGTATCGTTGACTTCTTTGAGGTCATTGATATCGCACACAAGCATAGCAAAGCTGATATCTTCCCGGGCTTGGATTTGCTCGCTGAGTTGTCCTTTGGCATCATCAAAAGAAAGCTTATTTTTGACACCGGTCAGAGCATCTTTGCGCGCCATTTCTTCGGCAACGGAGAGGTCATACGCCTGCTTTTTCTCGCGGCGAATGTATTTATCCACATTTTCAATGCCGACAATGAGCAGTGTTTTGCCTTCTTCTTCCACTTCCGATGCCTTCAAGCGAATATAGGTCGGTTCGCCGTTAATAACAAGGCGATAGTCGAGCACAAAAATGCCGTTTTTGGCAATCGACTCGGCAATGTTTTCTTTGGTGAACATATATTGGAAGAGTTTTTGGTCTTCCTCATACACTGCCTTCCGGCTGTTTTTATAGGTGGTTCCGAAGAAGTCGGCACCCTTTTTAGCAATGCCGAATTCCGCGTAATCCGCAGTAGAACTGAACTCCGTGTATTCATCCGTTTGCGTATCTATGACATAGACCACCAATAAATCGTGGCTAAAAGCGCTCAGGCGCACATAGGCTTTGCGCTCCTCGGCTGCCTGCTCTGCCGCCATACGGTCTCTCATCTGCGCATCGACATTGGTCACACCGAGAATGATGTGATTATCATCACCGGTCACGCGCATCGCCTTCATGCTCACATAGGTCGGTTCACCCTCAATCATCAGGCGGTAATAAATGCGCAGCATGCCGTTTTCTTCCATTTCCGCAAGCAGTTTTTCTTTGTCGAGCGCTTCTAAAAGCAGTTGCTGGTCTTCTTCATACACATATTTGAGCGCATCTTTTTTGGTTGCCTCGAAGAAATCTGTGCCGCGGCTCTCTTCGGTGCGAGCACCGTCTTCGATTTTAGAGCCGTACTCAATATAATCATTCGTTTCTAAATTGATGTAGTACAAATCAAAGTAGTCTTTGGAAAGCATAAGCACAATGCTTTCATACACTGCACCGGCGCTGACCGCTTCGCGGTAAGCCGCTTTTGCCTGTTCGTTCTCTTTCATCAGCTCGACAATTCTTTTGGTTTCTTCCAAATCCTGCCGATATTCTTCGCGCTCCTCTGAAATAACCACTGCGTGCAGCAGGCAGGTGCCGAGCAAATAGCCGATGGCATACAGCGGCAGATTGGGGAACCACAACTGCACACACAGGAAAGTCGCCATAATCAGCCCGAAAAACGCCATCATACGGTAGCGCTGCTTCTTTTCGCTGCGCCGGCGCGCAAGCACACTGACGGCATAGCCGGAAACAAGCAGTAACATCACCAGTTGCCCCGTAATAACAAGGTACCTGCCCGTGAGCGCTTTGTAGGTGCCCGCAGCATCCACCGTAAATAACACCGGCACAAAGATGTTAACAACCACCAACAGCGCAATGACAATCGCCAAAATGCGCCCGGAATAGAGTAAAATGCGCTCAAAAAGCCTTTTCTCATTTAAATAAGTGACCAAATACTGTGTCCAGAAAAAGACACCGACCGCCATCGCCACGAAATAAACAGATGTGTCAATAAAGAGCAGGCGCGGCAGTTTTAAATACTCCAATATCCCCCATAGAATATCGGTGACATAATATACGGATACCGATAACAGGAATTTTCTGTAAACACCCCACACCGGTCGCGCAAAGGCGCCTTTGCGCTGCAAAAAAACATCGTGGTTTTCAATCACCAATATGAGCAATGCCAACATGCTGATTGCCGAATAATACATATGCCTCTTCCCCTATTGTTTTCTTTAAAATAGATATAATTTAACATTGAAAATTAAATAATATAATGTTATAATTCTATATTGTTATAATTTTATCACATATGTGAGTATCATTCAAGAGATAAAAGAGGTTTTTCTATGTCCGCAAAAAAAGAGCACAAGGGTATTTCCCTGCGCACGGTTTACATATGGCTGATCATCAGTGCTGTTTTACTCGGTGCGCTGATGTTTGCTTCCACTTTTTTCCTGTCTGCCAAATTTCAGGATGTCACCACACTCTCCGAGCAACATATCAAACTGCGTAAAGATGCGCTTGAATTGATGGATGCTTCCGATTACCTGACCGAAAATGTGCAGCGCTTTACAGTGGAAGGCGATATGCACTTTTTAAACGAATATTTTAAGGAAGCCTTTGAAATGCAGCACCGCGAAAATGCGATTGAAAAAATGTCTTCCGAGACCGACAGCACCATAGCTATCCAAAAGTTGCAGGATGCGCTTGACGGTTCCAATGCTCTGATGAGCCGCGAATATTACGCGATGCGCCTGGTCATTGAGGCAAAAGGCTATACGGAGTACCCGGAGGAGCTGCAATCCGTCAAACTCTCCACCAAAGATAAAGCACTTTCCGCACAGGATAAAATGCGCCTTGCCACCGAGATGGTGCTCGACAACGAATACTACGCGCAAAAAAACCAAATCCGCAAAAATATGCGCTTGAGTTTGGATGAAATAGAAAAAGAGGTCAATGAAAGCGATACGGCGGCGCTTGACTCGCTGCGTAAAGAATTGCTGCTCGTGCGCAGTGTGATTGTGCTGCAGGCAATCGGCGTTATCTTTTTGGTCTGGCTGACTTCCCACTTGGGCATTCACCCGATTTTGCGCGCAGTCGAAAAAATCAAAAAGAACAGCCGCCTACAGGAAAGCGGCGCGCGGGAATTCCGCTACCTTGTGCGCAGTTACAATAAAATGTACGATATGTATCAGCGCAGTTTGGAGCGCCTGAATTTTAAAGCCTCTCATGATGAACTGACCGGTGTGCTCAACCGCGCCGGCTATGAATCCGTTCTCGAGGCTGTCGAGCTGGACAGCACTTGTCTATTCTTACTTGATATTGATAATTTTAAAGGCATCAATGATACATACGGGCACGAAATCGGCGACAAGGCGCTGATAAAAGCAGCGCAGGTTCTCAAGAAGAACTTCCGCCCTGATGATTACATCTGCCGCATCGGCGGCGATGAATTTGTGGTCTTTATGTGCCACACGCCCACTGTGGAAAAAGACATGCTTGCCGCAAAAATGGATGCCATCAACGCGGAACTCGGCATTGGCGAAGAAGACCTGCCGCCGATTTCCATGAGCATCGGCATTGTACACGGCAGCGACGTTTCCGGCACGGAGGATGTGCTCGTGAAAGTCGATGAAGCCATGTACCGCGCCAAGCAAAAAGGCAAACACACTTACAGTTTTTCATAAAAAAAACACGAAAACCATTTAGGCTAACAAAGCAAATACTTAATAGTGAGGAGACTAACAACTATGCGCTCATTACGCACCAGAATCACATTTATGACCGTAGGCGTGGTTCTCTTAGCCGTCAGCATTGTCACTGTGACAAGTGTATTTTTTATTCGAAGCAACGAGCACCGCAAATCCGACCAATTACTGCTGCTGTTATGTGAAACGGGAGAAAAAAATCTCGATTACTACTTTAACAGCGTGCAAAAATCGGTCGGCAAGGTTGCTTCTTTTGTGGAAGCGGATTTAGATGGTGTTGAAGAAGAACAACTTGCGCGCCATATGAATCGCGTGGGTAAATATTTTGATGAAATGGCAGCCAAAACCAACGGCGTGCTCACCTACTACTACCGCATTGACCCCATTCTTTCCGATAAAGTCAAGGGCTTTTGGTACACCAATCTTGACGGAGAAGGCTTTGTAGAGCACAAAGTCACCGATATTACCCGCTATGATACGGAGGATACTTCTCAATTGGTGTGGTTTACGGTGCCCAAATATGAAGGCAAAGCTATTTGGCTGCCGCCGTATATTACGGATAACTTAGATAAGCGAGTCATTTCCTACAACGAGCCGATTTATTGGAAAGGGCAATTTGTGGGCGTGGTCGGTATTGAAATTGATTATACCACCATGGCAGAACAGGTGGACAGCATCCGCCTTTACAGCAACGGTTACGCTTTTTTGAGCGATGCCGACGGCAATCTCTTTTACCACCCGCGCTTGGATGTTACCAAGCTGAGCGAGGATGAAATGCCCACCATTCCCAAGGGCTTGGTCAGCGAAAGCACCTTTATTCGCTATGAGTTTGAGGGAGTGGAAAAAGAAGCGGCTTGGCTGCCCTTAAGCAACGGCATGCGCTTAAATGTCACTACCCCTGTTTCCGAAGCCGAAGGTGACTGGCAACAGTTGATATGGAATATCCTCATTGTCGCTGCCGGTGTGCTGGCAGTTTCCACCGCGATTGCGCTGCTTTACAGCCGACGCATTGTCAGACCCCTCACGCAATTAACCGAGGCGGCAGAGCAGGCAGATCAGGGTAATTACGACTATGAACTTTCCTATGATAAGGATGATGAAGTCGGCAGGCTCACCAAAACTTTCCGGCGCATGTCCAACAATATGAAAGAGCATATTGATGACTTAAGCAATCGCGTTTATATTGATGCGCTTACCCACATCAAAAATAAAGGTGCTTTTGCGACAACCGTGGAACAAATGCAGTCGCAGCAGGATGATGCCGACCTGCAGCTGGACTTCGCTATCGGTATCTTTGACTGTAATAACCTCAAACAGATTAATGACACCTACGGTCACGAAAAGGGCGATATTTACCTGCAAACGGCAAGCCAAGCAATCTGCCGCGTATTCCAGCACAGCCCCGTGTTCCGCATCGGCGGTGATGAATTTGCCGTCATTCTGCGCGGAGAGGACTATGTAAACCGCGAGTTACTTATCCGGCGCTTTGAAGACAACACACAAAAGCGTAACGCGGCTGTCGAAAACGACTGGGAGAAGGTTGACCTTGCAATGGGCATTGCCGACTACGACCCGGTGCATGACCAAAGTGTAAACGATGTGATTCGCCGTGCGGACAAAATGATGTATGAGCACAAAAGAGGCACTTTACCGGTGCAATAGGAGAACCCCATGAAACAGGCAAAACGCATTCACAACAAAATATTTGCCGCCGTTGCACTGCTTTTAGTGTTCACGCTACTGCTCCTTCCCGCCGGCAGCGCAGCGGCAAAAGGCGGCGAGAACACTGTTCGTGTGGGCTGGTTTGAGTCGCCGTTTAACACAACGGATTCTCTTGGCAGGCGCTCGGGGTATTCCTACGAGTATCAGCAAAAAGTCGCAGCCTACGCCGGCTGGAACTACGAATATATTGAAGGCAGCTGGCCGGAGTTGCTGCAAATGCTTATAGACGGCAAAATTGATTTATTGAGCGATGTCTCTTTCACAAAAGAGCGCGCCGCACAGATGCACTTTTCCTCTTTGCCGATGGGCGAGGAAGAATACTACCTCTATACCACCCCCGGCAATGCGGATATTTCCGCGCAAAACCTCTCGACACTTAACGGTAAAAAAGTCGGCGCCAACGCTGACAGCATTCAGGCAGAGTTGTTCCAAAACTGGGCAAACAATAACGATTTGCAAGTGCAATTAAAAGAACTCTCCGGCACGGAAAGTGAAAATATGGCAGCACTTGTGCGCGGCGATATTGATATGTATGTCACGCTGAATGCCATCGCCGATGCCCAAAGTATGGTGCCTGTTTGCAAAATCGGTTCTTCCGGCTTTTACTTCGCCGTGAGCAAAGAGCGCCCGGAATTAGTGCAGCAGCTCAATGCCGCGATGAATCGCATTCAGGATGATAACCCCTATTTTAATCAACAGCTTTACACCAAATACCTGCAAACCGCTGCTTCCAATGTTTTCTTAAGTGAACAGGAAAAAGAGTGGCTTCAAAAACACGGTACCATCCGCGTCGCCTACCAGGATAATTACCTTGCTTTCTGCGGCAAAGATTCGAAAACGGGAGAATTGACCGGTGCGTTAAAAGACTATCTCGCCGTTGCTTCCGACTGCCTGGAGAATGCACATTTAGACTTTGAGGCGGTTGCCTACCCTACCTCCGAAGCTGCGCTGGAAGCAGTGAAAAACGGCGAGGCTGACTGTATGTTCCCTGCCAATTTAACCGACTACTACGGCGAAATCGGCGGTTACTTAATCACGGCACCGCTGATGACTACGGATATGTCTGCCATTGTGCAGGAATCTAACCAAAAGAGCTTTGCTCACAAAGAGCGCATTACCGTTGCGGTCAATGCCGGCAACCCCAACTACGATATGTTCCTGCTCGACCACTTTCCCGAGTGGCAATCCGTTTACTTTAAGGATACGCAGGAATGCCTGCGCGCGGTGGCAGACGGTAAGGCAGACTGCCTGCTTATCAGCAACTTCCGCTACAACAATATCGCATCAACTTGTGAAAAGTACCACTTGGTTTCCGTTTCCACCGGCGTGGAAATGGACTACTGCCTCGCTGTCAACCGCGACAATGCGACACTCTATTCCATTTTTAATAAAATCAACAGCACGGTTCCCGCCTCTACCATTAACGCTTCGCTCTCCCACTACTTTACGGAAGACGCGAAAACCGGTATCGGCGATATTTTTGCACAAAATTGGCTGACAATTTTAATTATTTTGCTGATTGCAGCAGTGGTCATCATTTTTCTCATTCGTTACAACACAAAAGCCAAAAAGAAAGCGATTGCCAACAAACAGCTGATTTTAGCAACGCAAACCGACTCGCTGACAGGGCTTTACAACAATAACTACTTTTTGGAATATGCTTACCGCCTCTTCCGGGCAGACCCGAAAAAACCGATGGATGCTATTGTGCTCAACATTGAGCGCTTTCACTCCATCAACGCTATTCACAGCTACACCTTCGGCGACCGCGTGCTGCACGAATTGGGCAGTGAAATTGCGGCATTTTTAGATGAACACGGCGGTATCGCCGGCCGCTCGCAAGCCGACCGCTTTGTAATGTATTGCCCGCAGATGACCGATTATCGCGCGCTGTATGAGCGCTTACAAAATAAGTTAGATGCGCTTTCTTCCCGCGCCGGAATTCACCTGCGCATGGGCATTATGCCCTGGCAAGAGGGTATGGAGCCGCAGCAGCAAATCGAGCAGGCGCTCATTGCCTGCAATATGGCGCGCGGGCTGTATAAAGAGCACATGATTGTGTTTGATGATGCCATGCGCAAAAAAGAGGCGTTTGAACAGCGCCTGCTCAATGACTGGCGCCACGCACTCGAACACAATGAGTTTGAAGTCTACTATCAACCGAAATACGACATTCAGTCCAACCCGCCAAAGCTCGACAGTGCGGAAGCTTTGGTGCGCTGGAACCACCCGAAATACGGCATGATTGCCCCCATTGACTTTATCCCTCTGTTTGAGCGCAACGGGCAAATTATCGAAATTGACAAAGCCGTTTGGGCACAGGCCGCCGCGCAAGTGGCACAGTGGCGCGACAAATACGGTACTGTGCTGCCGGTTTCCATCAACCTGTCACGTGTGGACATCTTTGACCCGCAATTGGAAGTGACGCTCGAAGCGCTGCTGGAAACCAATCACTTGGCGCACAATGCGCTGACTTTGGAAGTGACCGAGTCCGCCTATACCGAAAACACGGAAGAATTTATTGCGATTGTAGGCAATTTGCGCAAACAGGGCTTTCAGATTGCGATGGATGACTTCGGTTCCGGTTACTCTTCACTGCATATGCTCTCTTCTATGCCGATTGATGCACTGAAAATGGATGGAGCCTTTATCAAAGACATCAAACTCAACCACCGCGGTGTTCAACTCGTGGAGTTAATTTTGGATATTGCAGAGGACTTGAAGGTGCCGGTCATTGCCGAAGGCGTGGAAAACGAAACCCAACTGCAGCTACTTAAAAATATGGGTTGCGCACAGGCACAGGGCTATTACTTCTCCAAACCCCTCCCTGCCGAGCAGTTTGAAAAAGAAATCTTAGAAAAAAAGTAAGGGTTCGGCGAACCCTTACTTTTTTGTGTTCAGTGTTCAGTTTTCAGTGTTCAGTACGGCGGTCAATGACCGCCGCTCTGTAAACTGTTATCTGTCATCTGTAAACTGATAAAAAGAGACCGAAACGGTCTCTTTTTATCGTCCCGTCGCCGACAGCATTGCCAGCGGCGTTTTAAATATAATCTTCAAATCGCCCAAGGTGGTGCGGTTTTCGATGTAGTTCAAATCCATTTCCACCCACTGGTCGAAGGGAATGTCGTTGCGGTTATCCGCAATCTGCCAGTCGCAGGTAATGCCGGGGGTAACAATCAGGCGCAGCTTGTTGTAATCGGTGTACTGCTCCACTTCACCGGGAAGCGGCGGGCGCGGCCCGACCACACTCATTTGCCCTTTAAAAACATTGAAAAACTGCGGCAATTCATCCACCGAGAGTTTGCGCAGCACCTTGCCTAAGCGGGTAATGCGCGGGTCGTCTTTAATCTTAAAGACAGGCCCGTCCATCTCGTTTTGCTCCATAAGTTCATCGCGGCGCTGGTCGGCATCCACATACATGGTGCGGAATTTGTACATATAAAATTCTTTGCCGTGCCGCCCGATGCGAATTTGCTTATAAATCGGGCTGCCGTGCGGGTCATCAATAAAAATTGCCAATGCCACAACGCCCATAGGCACTGCCGCTACGGTTAATAAAATAGAAGACACCACTAAATCAAAGGTGCGCTTCTTGCGCCAGTAAGAGCGGAAAGATTTATTATTAATTAAATCATTGAGCCGCTTTTCGGTAGCCGCATCAATTTTTCCGTATTCTAAATAAGGCATGGTTTTCTGACCTCCGGTAATCCCTGGTATTTGCTCCGGACCAATTGGTTCAATTTTAGCAAAGCATAAAAAACAAACAAGGGCTCTCCTTCGAAACCCATATTCATATTTTATCACATTAATGATTGTATTTCAATAAAAAATAGATTTTTTTCGACAAATCTTATTTGTCGGAATACATAATATTCAGAAAAGAATATAGATGTTGGTTAGGCTTTTTCCTGACACAAACACAGCCCTTTTTGTCGGTTTTGCCGTTATTTACCTGACCGGTGTTCGCACCCTCGTCACTTTGTGACATCTCCCGGCACTGCAGGGAGTTACCCGAAAGCACCCTTGCCTGTTGTAACAGGTGCGGACGGAGTCCGCCCGACTCTGTCATTTATAAACGCTTACCTCACATATGGATTTGGTGCTGTAACGCTATGCATTACAGCACCAAATGCCCGACTCGATGGGCAAGCGAAATTGTGGCGATCGTACCGGCATTGAACTGCAGGTAATCTTCTTCTACCCCGTCGCTGAAGATAACACCGTTTTCCGCCATCATAGAAGTAACTGTCAACTGCCCCTGCACCATCACACTTTGGTGGTCAATGGTTCTCTCTTCTAAAACGAAGTCCGCATCGTTATTGGAAATCGGAATCATGCACGCTGCCGTATTCTTTTCAAAGAAGAAGAAAGACAAACCTGCGCCCTCTCCCACGATTTTTCCGTTTCTGTAGCGAAGTACATATTCGCTCGGTAAAAATTTAATATACATTTTCTGCCTCCTTATTGGAATCAATAGTAATACTATTAAAGAATGAATCGGATGAAACACTATCTCGTATCTGCATCGGAATCACCGCCTTTTCTATGTTATTTTCATTCTGATAATAACATAATAGTATTATCTTGTCAAGCCCCCTTTTTACACATTTTTTCATATTTTTTTACCCCTCTAAATTATTAATACCATCTTAGTTCGGTGGTGCTGACGGATATTGTGTTTCCACCAAAATCCGGCGATATCATCACTCAAAAAAAGCTTGACAAAGTGCAAATAATATGTTATTTTCAATTTGAAAATAACAAAAGGAGATTATCATGCAATCCGAAAAAGATTTTTTAGAGAACTATGATATTACCGCGTTTGAGCGCCCGTCCGTTACGACCGACATTGTGTGCTTTCGCATTCAAAACAGCACAAAGGAAAACTACCGCAAAAACCCCGGTAAAAAACTGACCATACTTTTAATTCAAAGAAAAGAGCATCCTTTTATGGATGCGTGGGCTCTCCCCGGCGGCTTTTTGCAGCCGAACGAAACGATTGAGCAGTGTGCCATGCGGGAAATCAGTGAGGAAACCGGCATTACCCCGGTTTCGATTATGCCGGTATGCACCTTCAGCGAACCCGGCAGAGACCCCCGCGGCTGGATTATTTCCAACGCCTTTGCGAGCATACTCGGCGAAGACAGCGCACAGCCGGTCGGCGGGGATGATGCGAAAGATGCCAAGTGGTTCGAAATCAACTTCGAGCAAAACGGCAGCGCAGAGTGCATCTTGGAATTAACCCACAGCGATATTACCCTGCGCAGCGTATTGGAAGAAACCAAAACCCGCTTCGGCATTGCCCAATTTGCCATCAAAGAAGGCGGCACGCTTGCCTTTGACCACGCCCGGATTATTGCCACCACCTTGAGTGTACTGCGGGAAAAGGCGAAGCACTTCGAGTATATCTTCGATTTTTTGCCCGAAACCTTTACGCTCAATGCCCTGCAAAAAGTGCAGGAAACGATTATGGACATTGAGGTGCTGCCGGCAAACTTCCGCAGAAAGGTTGCTCCTTTTGTGGCACAAACCGACGATTTCACCCAAGGGGACGGCCATCGCCCCGCGCAGTTATATAAGCGCAACACGCAACAGTAAACCGCCCTGCGGCGATTGACAATTTTAAAAACTTATCTATAATAATAGGAGGCACGTGATGAAAAAGGTATTAGTTGTCGTAGATATGCAAAACGACTTTGTGGACGGTGCACTCGGCTCTGCCGAAGCACAAGCCATTGTCCATAATGTGTGCAAAAAAATCGAAGAATTTCAAGGCGATCTCTATGTCACCTTCGATACGCACTATGAAAACTATATGCAAACGCTCGAAGGCAAAAAGCTGCCCGTACCCCACTGCATTGAAGGCAGCGAAGGGCACGCTCTCCACCCGCAAGTGGCGGCGGCGCTTGCCGGCAAAGCCTACACCCCGATTATCAAAAAGACCTTCGGCAGTTTTGAAATTGCCGAAAAACTGCAGCAAACGGCAGCGGAAGAAATGGAAATCGAACTTGTCGGTCTGTGCACCGATATCTGTGTCATTTCCAATGCGCTCATTCTTAGAGCGGCTTTTCCGAATACACTCATCCGTGTAGACCAAAACTGCTGTGCAGGTGTGAGCGAACAAACGCACGAGGCGGCACTGAGCACCATGCGCTGCTGCCAAATCGACATTGTTTAAAGAGGTATGCTATGTTTGATGTAAAAACCATTAAAAATGAATGTGTGGCTTGGATTCGCACATTCTTTGAAGAAAACGGCAAAGGCTGTAACGCCGTGGTCGGCATTTCCGGCGGTAAAGACAGTTCCATTGTCGCGGCACTGTGTGTCGAAGCGCTCGGCAAAGAGCGCGTTATCGGTGTGCTGATGCCCAACGGTGAGCAGCAGGATATCGATATGGCACAACTGCTGGTCAAGCACTTGGGGATTGAAAACTACACGGTCAATATCGGTGCGGCGTTCAATGCGCTCAAAGACAGTATTCCCTTGGCGCTCTCCGAACAGAGCATCACCAACCTGGCGCCGCGCGTGCGCATGGCAACGCTCTACGCGGTTTCGCAAAGCCGCAACGGCAGAGTTGCCAACACCTGCAACCTCTCCGAGGACTGGGTCGGCTACTCGACACGCTACGGCGATTCCGTCGGCGACTTCAGCCCCTGTTCGAACCTGACCGTGCAGGAAATGAAAGCCATCGGCAGAGAACTCGGGTTGCCGGAAGTGCTTATCGAAAAACCGCCGACAGACGGCCTGTGCGGCAAAACGGATGAAGATAACTTAGGCTTTACTTACGCCGAACTCGATACCTACATTCGCACCGGCAAAATCGAGGATGCCGACAAGAAAGCCAACATCGACCGCCGCCACCGCTTGAACCTGTTTAAATTGCAGTTGATGCCGGCATTTGACCCGCATCTGAAAACCATCGAAAGTTAAGCGCCGGCGCGCTTCAAATACACCCCTAACCCACGCCCGCCCGGAAGAAGCGGGCAGAAAGGCAGAAAACCATGAAATTTGAACCGATTATCATCTCCTTGTTAGATACAGACCTGTATAAATTCAATATGGACCAGGTGATTTTTCACAAGCACACCGATTTAATCGGCGAGTACTACTTCAAGTGCCGCAATGAAGGCGTTGTCTTCACGCCGGAAATGCGCGAAGAAATCGATGCGCAAATTGACCACCTGTGTTCCCTGCGCTTCACCAAAGAGGAACTGGGCTACCTGCGCTCCATCCGCTTTATCAAAAACGACTACGTGGAATTCCTGCGCCTGTGGCGCCCGATTCGCGAGTATGTGAGCACGTCGCTCGATGAAAACGGCAAACTGGAAATTGTGGTCAACGGTCCGCTCTTTAGCGCGATGCAGTTTGAAATTTTTCTGCTCGAAATTGTCAACGAAGTGTACTTTCGCATGCAGTACGACTATGCCGAGCTGCTCGAAGGCGCCCAAAAACGCCTCGACCAAAAAATTGCCGACTTCCACAGCGGCAAATACAACTTTAAGTATGCGGAATTCGGCTGCCGCCGCCGGCTCTCGCGCGAGTGGCAGGAAACTGTTGTGCGCCGCCTGACAAGCGAGACCGACAACTGTGTGGGCACCTCCAACGTGTACCTGGCGATGAAGTACCACCTCACCCCCATCGGCACCTATGCCCACGAATTTGTGCAGATGTACCAAGGAATCGATTCCATTCCCCTTGCCTACACCAACCACTACGCGATGCAGGACTGGTACACAGAGTATAAGGGCGATAACGGTACCGCGCTGACCGACACGATTACCACCGACTTGTTCTTACTCGACTTCGACCGCTCGATGGTCAACAACTACAACGGCGTGCGCCACGACAGCGGAGACCCCTACGAGTGGGGCGAGAAAATTATCGCGCACTACAAAAAGTACGGTGTCGACCCCAAAACCAAACTCCTGCTCTTTAGTGACAGCCTTGATTTTGACAGAGCGCAAGAACTCTACAACCACTTTAAAGACAAGGCGAAGGTTTCGTTCGGCATCGGCACCTTCTGCTCGAATGATACGGGCGTGACCCCGCTCAATATTGTCATTAAACTGCAGTATGTCAACGGCAGACCCGTCGCCAAACTTTCCGATACCCCGGGCAAGGCGATGTGCAAGGACCCGCAGTACCTCAAGTACCTAAAAGACTCGGTGGCATTTCGCATTCACAGAGAGAAATAAGGCAGATACTTACATAAAAAATAACGCCCTGCGGCACACACCGCAGGGCGTTACAGACTGTCGAAAAAGTGGCTAAAACCACACGACTGATGAATATTATTACAGATTTCGGCTTGTGTCAAAGCAAGCGCTTGGTAACGCACCAATAATCAGCAACCGAATGAATTGCTGAAAAATCGCCGTAGCTACGGCGATTTTGTGTTTTTGCCAATCTCTGCTTGCGGTATATGGGAATAAGAGTAACCAAGGCTGATGTGCCTAAAAGCATTTCTTCGCGCACCTTTATTTCGATTTTTCCCTTGCAATACGCACTGTATTCCTGCAGAAAAAATCAAAAGAAATGCACACAAATAAATGCTTTTAGGTGCTTGCAGTTTGGCTTAATTAATTTTCTGTAAATACAAAGTAAATAGCGAAGGCAGGCTTTCTCC
>JAFRJB010000125.1 GCA_017432485.1 Clostridia bacterium | reverse complement strand
TTTGCAGTTTTTGCTAAGTTATTTTATTCGGATAAGTGAGAAAAAATTCTTTGCATACTTGCCGTATTCAAGGGATTTTTTATCGCTTAGGCGGATGAAAGAACAACGCAAAAACCTGTCCCTCTTTATTTAGGGTGCCCCAACCCTCTATTCTTTCTTTTGTGCCTGTATTTTTTCGCAGATTTCTTTAAAAATCGGTGCACAGTCGGCAGAACCGGAAGTGCCGTTTTCGCGCATCACTAAAATGGTGTATTTATCGCCTTTTACACTAATTAATCCGATAAAATAAGATATTAATTTTTCTTTAGAACCGGTGTATTTCCCTGTTTGTGCTGTTGCGGTTTTCCCTGCAACAGCACAGTTTTTTACTGCTGCACTCCTTCCGGTACCATGGCTGACAGCACAGGTTAAAAACTCCATAACCGAGTCGGCATATTGTTTGCGAATGATTGGTTTACTTTGTGAGGAACTCTGCGCAGATATATTGCCGTTTTTGACTTCTCCAAATACCAATTGCGGCGTGACCAACGAACCGCCGTTGTGTATGGCGGCGTATATACGGCATAAACTCAGCGGCGAGGCTAAGAGCTGCCCTTGCCCGAAACTCAAATTTGCTACCGCAGCGGGTGAAGCTAAATCTTCTTTTTTCGGCAAATTTCCAGCAGCTGCCATAATAGATTGCGAAAGGGTTATCGCTTCATCCAATTCAAAGCGGCGGCACATTTCAAGTATTTTTTCATAACCGATATACTGCGCAAGAGCAATAAAATAGGTATTACAGGAAAAGGCAAGCGCTTTTTTCATGTCTACTGAACCGTGACCATCTTCTTTATGACAGTGAAAAACAGTGCCGCCGCAAACGGTTTTCCCGTTGCAGCTATAAGAAAAAGCAGGGCTGACACCGCTTTCCAAAGCTGCTAAACATACAATCGATTTAAAAACTGAACCGACATTGTAAAGGCATAGTGCACGGTTAATGAGGGGTTTATCGCCGTTTTTAAGTGCACTTGCAATGTCTTTTGGGTTATAAGTCGGAAAAGACGCCATAGCCTCGATTTCACCGCTATCGGAGCGCATGACAACGATTGCACCGCTGCCGAGACGTTTGCCTGCCGTTTGAACAACTGATTGAATATTTTTATCAATCGTAAGGGCAATTCCGCTATTTGTGCAACTCTCCGAGGTATCAATGACAGTGCCTTTCCCTTTTAAAGTATTGCCTCGTGCATCTTTATAGGTTTTAATCAACAAACGATTGGGTATGGCTTTCAAAAAGCTATTATAATCTTTTTCTATACCGCTTACGCCGTTGTTCTCGGCATCCGTATAGCCGATAAGGTGCGGACATAACTGATCAACTGCATAGCGCTCAGGCACTTCAAATGAAAAAGCCGGATTGATTTGCGAATACTTTTTGACTTTTTGCGTTTCCACAAGCTGTTGCAAATTTCTGTCAAAAATTAATCCTCTGCGGCTGCCGTAATATTCGGCATGGGCACTTCCGGAAACAGAGGCGGTATCCGCATTATAATAGGCAATATAAAAAATCCTGCCGCCCAAAGACAGCAGCGAAACAATTAAAATAAGCGCAATCGCGCGCATTCTTTTTATCAACGCACTCACCTGTTATTAGTATTAACAATGCAGAGCAAAATACCCGTAACAATTGTTACGGGTAAAAAAGTTTATGTTCGCTGTTTTCTAACAATAGAGTTGTGAGCGAAAATGCATTCAGTTTTAATTTTTACCGGCATCATCGCATGGTTAGCGCTTTCAATCGGCTGCAGATTTTCATCATACAAAACATCGGCACAAAAAGGTAGCGGCTTCTTACCGGGCTGCAAAATTTCCAATGCCTCCCCTGCCGCAAATTTGTTGCGTTGAGATAAAGTGAGTACCTTACCATCACTTTCGCTGACAAATGCAACCACATCCCAATCATTACGGTAGCCGCCGCAATAATCCACATTGGCATCTTTATCGGGGTGCTTAAAGTAAAAGCCGGTGGAATACTCTCTATGGCTGACTTTTTCCATTTCTTCCAGAATCCAAGCCTCAGGCTGATATGCCGCATATGGGTTGGCATAATAGCCGTCTATCGCCTGCCGATAAGCATTGGTTACAACAGCCGTATAATAAGCGGATTTGGCTCTGCCTTCTATTTTAAAACTGTCTATCCCCGCTTCAATAAGCGCGGGAATGTGCTCAATCATACACATATCGCGCGAGTTCATAAAGTAAGTGCCGCTTTGATCTTCCAGAACCGGATAGCGGATACCTTCTCTTGTGACATCCATAATATCAAATTGCCAGCGGCAAGGCTGGGCGCATAAGCCAAGGTTCGCATCTCTGCCAACCATAAAGCTGGAAAGCAAACATCTGCCCGAAACGGACATACACATCGCGCCATGCACAAAGCATTCAATTTCAAGCGCACGGTCGGTTTTAGCGCGCAATTCGACAATTTCCTCTAAAGAGAGTTCTCTTGCGGGAACAATGCGCTTCGCACCTAAATCATAATACATCCGCGCGGCTTCAAAGTTGGTAATTCCGGCCTGGGTTGAAATATGAATATCTACCTGCGGCGCAATTTTATTTGCATGATAGAGTACACCTAAGTCAGCGATAATGAACGCATCTACACCGGCATCACGCGCCTGTGCCAAAAAATCAGGTAACTGCTCAAAAGCTGAAGAATGAGCGTAGACATTGCAGGTTAAGTACACTTTTTTGCCGGCTGCATGCGCCATTTCAGTCGCTTTTACCAATTCCTCCGGGCTAAAGTTTTTCGGTGCAGCCCGCATAGTAAAAGCATTGCCGCCTAAATAGACGGCATCTGCTCCATACTGTATGGCTAATTCAAATCTTTCAAAATCTCCACAGGGAGAAAGCAATTCAACTTTATTATTCATTAACGCCATATTCACTCTTAATATACTCAAATTCGGAAAGTGTGGTTGCCAAGTGAATTTCACCCGCTTCATCGTGACAGAAGTAGTAATACGGTGAAGACTCAACATTCAGCACGGCATCTACGGCATCGATACCCGGATTGCAAATTGCACCTGCCGGCAAGCCTTCGAAGGAATTGTTGTAAGTATTATAATAAAGCGCAAAGTAATCTATGGTGCCTTTATCCGGGAAGAGCTTCAAGAAAGCTTTCACATCTTTATTTAAAAAATCACCGGTAGAATCACATTCCAGACGCGGGAAGGTTCCGGAGTCGTTTAATCTGTTATAAAGAACGGCAGCAACATCCGACATTTGCGAGGTATTGGCTGCTTCTCTTTGAATGATGGAAGCAAAGGTAATGACCTCATCGGTTGAATAACCCAATTCTTCCGCTTTGGATTTAAACTCTGCTGTGTAAATATTCTCTTGGAATGCATCGAGCATTTTCTTAATTACATTTGAGGGGCTTTCACCGATAAAGAATTCATATGTCGCCGGGAATAAATACCCTTCCATATATTGATACTTTCTCTTGTCCGCCTTCAAGCTCTTCGGCAGGAAAGGATAATCGAAGTTATAATTCTCTAAAGTATCAATAAAGTTTTTCGCTTTACAGACTTCGTTGGCTTCCAATTTATTGGCAATGTCCATAATACTGAAACCTTCGGGGAAGTTGATAGTGATAGTTTCTTCACTCTGATTGGTCGCTTTAAGCGCCATAATCATCCCCTCAACACCCATATCTTTTTTGAGGTAGAACACACCGGTTTCATAGTTATCGGAATAACCTTTGAATTTAGCAAATAAATTACAAAACAGCTCATTTTTTATCAAATGATTCTTCTTGAGCATTTTAATAACTGTTTTTGTATCCACCTGAGAATCAATAGTGATGGTAACCGCTTTATCGCTGTGGCGATTAATGGCAAGCACATCATTCACACAGGAAATGGAAACAAATGTCAGGCAAAGCGTAGCTACTGTAACACAGATCAGGAAAATGAGTGTTTTTTTGAAACTGGCGCTGCGCACTTTCGGCGTCTTTTCTACAGGCGCATCGTTTGCAGCAGATTTTGTTTTTGCAGATTTTCTGCCGCGCTCTTGGGAGCGGCGCTCATATTTTTGACGATATTCATCTTTTGTAGCGACAGAAAATTTGTCTTCAGCTAATATACCATCGCTACTACCGCGGCTTTGATTACTTTTTTTAGTAGAGTTATAATTAAAGCGTACTGTTGCACTGCTGTCATCCTGCGCAGATTTTTTGGTTCGTGAGCCGGACTCGGGTTCATAAGAAGCATTACCGTAATACTTCTTTTGTGACTTTTCGGGAGTTTTATTCTTCGGTACCTTTTCTTTTGCTGATTTTACAATAGAACCGGCTTTGTTTTTGACGGAATCAAGAGCATTATGGCTCGCTGATGTTTGATTCTTTTTATAGGAAGACGACGAAGTATAGCCGACAGATTTTGTATTGTCGGTTGAAAGGTTACTGCTGTCGGGTTTATTTGTATTCGTGCGGCGTTCGTACGATGCAAATAAATCGTCATACTCATGGTAATTTGCCATTGTTTCCTCCAGAAAGAAAAGAATGAATGATACTTAAGCTTGAATTTGTGCGCGAATAGCATCTGCTGTCGCTTTATTGGTTAACACTTCTACACATTTGAGCCCGAAGTCAATGCAGACACCGGCTCCGCGAGAAGTAATGATTTTGCCGTCAATTTCCACTGCACCCGCAGTATACTGTGCTGCTTTCAAATCGTCGGCAAAAGAAGGAAACACTGTCGCTTTCTTGCCGTCTAAAAGCTTCTTGTGTGCCAAAATAGTCGGTGCCGCGCAGATAGCAGCAATGTATTTATTGTTAGCCACGCAGTAGTCAATACTTTTTTGCACGGTGGAATCTGCTTCAAGATTAAGCGTACCGGGCATACCGCCGGGTAAAATCATCATATCCATATCAGCAAAATTGACTTGGTCGGTTGTGATGTCAGCAACGACTTCCACACCGCCGGAACTCTTCACACTTTTACCGGTAACACCTACAGTTTTTATACTCAACTTAGCTCTGCCGAGCATATCAACGGGCGCTAAAGCTTCGATGATTTCAAAACCATCTGCCAAAAATACATAAATCATACTAACTCCTACCGCGCTTCAAAGGCGCGCAAAATATCGCTGTGAATATCTTCTCTGCTGCGCGGTACTTCACCTGCCGCACAGGAAATGACCTGCCAATTCCATTTTTTTGCTGTATAAAGAGCCGCTTCACGGCAGCACTCTAAAAAGGCAATATTTTTTTCGTGAACATCTTTTTTAGATTCATCACCGGCATAGCGCTTACTCATCAGCCTTTGTGAGATATCAATCGGCATATCCAAATAAATGACTTTATCGGGTTGCGGAATGCCCATCTTTATGTATTCAAAATCACTCAGCCAATCTAAATACGCATCCCACTGACTTTTTTCTAATTTCGCCAGCTGGTAAATGGCATTGGAAGTTGTATATCTGTCGGCAATAATGTCTTTTCCGCTTTCATAGGCGTTTTTCCACTTGGTGTGAAAATTCGCAAAGCGGTCAACTGCATAAAATGCAGAAGCGGCATAGACATTCACATCGGCGGCATTGCTGCCAAACTCACCGGCTAAATACATTTTAACAAGCGCGCTCGAATCACTCTCATAATCCGGCAGCTTTATGTGCAAAAAATCTTTACCCTGTTCGCTCAAATGCGCTTCCAATAAGCGCACTTGTGTGGATTTTCCGCTACCGTCTAAGCCTTCAATTACCGTAAACATACATACTCTCCCTATTATATTTAATTAATTATAACAAAATATAATAAATTTTGCAAGAAAAATAAAAAGAACCCCAAATGTCTGAAAAGACAATTGGGGTTTTTGGAGCTGATAACCAGATTTGAACTGGTGACCTCATCCTTACCAAGGATGCGCTCTACCGACTGAGCTATATCAGCGTGCCATATTATAATAGCAACTTTCCTCTCATTTGTCAACAAGAATATTGAAAAAACTTCACGACTATGTTATTATCAACTTTAGTTAGTATTGATATTTGATTAAAGGTGGTAAGAATTATGAATGAAAGCAAGAATAAGTTGAGAATGCTTTATGTTTTGGATATTCTGCGTAAGTATTCCGATGAAGAGCATCCCCTCTCCTCTATTAAAATCTGCGATATTTTGGAGAAAGAGTACGGCATCAAATGTGATCGAAAAGCCACAATTTATTCCGATATTAATACCCTTAAAGAATTCAATGACAATTTTTTTAATATTGAAAATGTTTCCACACCCTCTAAAGGTTTTTGCATTTATGAACGAGAGTTTGAATTGCCGGAGCTATATCTCTTGTGTGATGCTGTGCAATCGGCGCATTCTGTCACAAAAGCCAAATCTAAAGTGCTTGTTTCCAAGTTGGAGAGTTTTGCGTCTGTTTATCAAAGTAAAGATATCGGTTCTTCTGTTTATATTGATAATCGCCATAAAAGCGATAATAACAGCATTTACATTAATATTTTCTATCTGCAGCAAGCGATTACGAATAACAAAAAAGTTGCTATTAAATACATTCGCCACAATGTGGATAGAAACCAAGAGCGCCACTATACTATCAGTCCCTATGCAATGATATGGTCAAATGACCGTTATTACTTAATATGTAATAACGATACAAAGCAAAACCTGATGCATGTGCGCATAGACCGCATTAAGAATGTGGAGATTTTGGAAGAAGACAGCCGCTCTTTCGAGCTATTTACCGACTACCGCGGCAAATTTGATGCTGCCGATTACGCCGAAAAGATGTTTAACGGTTTTTCCGGTACAATAGAAAATATAGAGCTCATCTGTGAAAACAGCATCTATCAAGACCTGCTCGACCGCTTTGGCGCCTCGGCTATTAAGAAATATAACAGCGACTATTTCTCGGTGCGCTTTACCGGTGCAGTCAGTAGCGGTTTGGTCAGTTGGATTATGCAGTACGGCGATAAAATATACATCAGAAGCCCGCAGCTGCTTAAGAGCATGTTTAACAACAAAATTAATGATGTCAGCGTTTTTCAAGCCAAACGCGATGAATTTTTCAAAAATGAATAAACTTCTTGACATTAGCGCTCAATTAGTGTATTATATTTGAGCGCTAAACAAGATATGATCCATTAGCTCAGCCGGCAGAGCACATGACTTTTAATCATGGTGTCCGGGGTTCGATTCCCCGATGGATCACCAAAAAACGCGGATACCCTTTTGGGTATCCGCGTTTCTTTTTCACAACATTGGGAATCGAACCCGCGAGGGTCTGAGCGTTAAGAAAACAATCCGGTGAATTGTTTTTAGCGAAGAGCGGTGAAAGCGGGTAGCCCGACGGGAGTCGAACTCGAATAGGTTTACATCGCCTCTTTTTCACTAATACTGCGTTAAAATGTCTTGCAATACGACAGTATTCCTTCACCATTTTGCCTTGTCTTAGTAAAAAATAGGCAGATGTAAACTGCAAAGCACCTCTCGGTTAGAAATTTTTGTGATAATTTTGCCTCATTTGAAGCAGTTTGGCTGACGCCAATCAATGAAAATGCGGCGGAATTAGCCAAAAAGAGCAAGCGAGAGGCTGTTTGGGTTCGACTCTCGTCGGGCTACCGAATACAAAGTGTTGGGTCGCTGAGCCAGGCGCTGTGTAACAGCGCGCGATTCCCCGATGGATCACCAAGAAAGAACACCGCCTGTTTCAATCACAGGTGGTGTTCTTTCAATGAAATAAATTCCGAGGAATTTGTGAAATATTTCTGCGAAATATGAAGTAGCAGGCGCTATGAAGTATGCTGCGCATATGACAAGAATTTATTTCACTTCATATAGCAAAGATTTTGCTATACTTCATAATTCCTTTGAATTACTTCATATTGTGAGCAATACTTCATTCAAAATAATTATTGGAGGTATTTATAAGAAAAACAAACTTGCCGATTTATCAATGGAATTTGCAGTAATTGTGTTAGATGCTGTTCAAAATATTAAAAATCATCACTCACTTGTAAATCAAATTGAGTGATCAGCAACAAGCATTGGAGCAACTATTCACGAGGTAAATTATGCACATGGAAAAGCTGATTTTATTGCTAAACTTCAAATCTCATTAAAAGAATGCTATGAGACGGAATATTGGATTGAATTATTATCAAAAGCAAAACTATTAGATCCTCAAACTTCTAAACTACTATTGGATAAATGCGGGACAATACGCAGGATTTTAGTAGCATCCGTTAACACAGCAAAAAGTAATTTAAAGAATTAATTGTAGAAATAACTAACAAATTTTTGTAAACATTTCCACTTCCCTACCCCTTGAAAAATCAGCAAAAATGCGCTACAATATAGATAGTAAATTGAGAGGTAAAATCATATGGATGAAAATCATGAATATAATCCCGATATTGTAACCGTAGAAGACGAACAAGGCAACGAACACACCTTTGAAATTGCCGATGCCATTGAAACGGATGAAGCAAGGTATGTGGCGCTTATTCCTGTTTACGATGATCCTGAAGAAATTCTTGCAGGTGATGCGGAATTGATTATTCTCGAAGTCATTGAAGAAAACGGGCAAGAGATTTTAGCACCGATTGAAGATGAAGATCTCTTTGATGAGGTTTTCTCCATCTTTGAAGAAAGACTTGAGGAACTCTATGAAATTGAGCCTCTCGATTTAGAGCAATAATAAAAATCCTGCTGTGTGCGACCATCATTAGCAACTTAACCCAACACACTATTTATAGGGATTTGCCTCGGTCGGCGGATTGCAGACCTCCCGGCTCAGGGCTATAGGCGCCTGGGTTGGACGAAGGGAGCGTGAACCCGGTCGGACATCACCCACCTGTTTACGAGCAGGTTATGATTCGCAATGAACCGGCACGGCGGGTATTTTTATAAGATGTTGTAACATTTTATGCTACTAATCCACTGATTTCTCAGTGGATTATTTTTTTGCATATTTTTTTGAAAATGCAAACACTATTACTATGAAACTTAAGCAAGGTATAACAGGAATAATTATTGGTGGCATTAATTCACTCTTAGGTGCAGGCGGCGGCTTAGTGACTGTTCCCTATTTAGCAACACAGGGGCTATCGCAGCAGCAGGCACAAGCGACTTCCACCTTTGTCATTCTGCCGCTGACAGTACTGAGCACATTCCTTTATGGGCGCCATAATTTGTTTTCATTGCAAGAAGCGTGGGTGTTTTTGCCGGGCGGCATCATTGGTGCGGGTTTAGGGGGTATTTTTCTCAATAAAATACCCCCTAAGCCGTTAAAACTGATTTTTTCAGCATTTATGCTCTGGGCGGGGGTGCGCTTATTGTGGAAATAATTCTCGGCAGCGCCGTGAGTCTTATTGCAGGTTTTTTAGGTGCTATTGGCGTAGGCGGCGGTTCGGTGCTTATCTTATATTTAACACTGTTTCTCACCATGCCGCAATTACAGGCGCAGGGCACAAACCTGCTCTTTTTTATCCCCTGCTCTGCTGTCGGGCTTTTTTTTCATATCAAGCACAAATTAGTTGATTTTCGGCAAGCTTTTCCGCTTATTCTTTTCGGAACCGGCGGTGTAATTCTCGGCTTCTTTCTCAACCGTCATTTGGATGAAACACTTTTGCGTAAACTTTTCGGTGCTTTTGTAATACTCATAGCAATTACACAAATTCACTCACTGCTTAAAAATAAAAATCCACTGAAAACTGAAAACTGAAAACAAAAAAGGCTTGAGATTTTCTCAAGCCTTTTTTCTTAGTACATGCCGCCTTGCTGCATTGCCGCTGCCTGCGCAGCCGCTTCCGCCTCAGGGTCGGGTATATCGGTCACCAGTGACTCGGTGGTAAGTACCATCTCTGCTACACTCGAAGCGTTTTCCAGTGCCGAGCGGGTCACCTTGGTCGGGTCAACAATACCGGCTTCCATCATATCACAGAACTCATCGTTCGAGAAGTTACAACCAAAACCGACTTTACCGGAATTCTGAATCCTGTCAAGCACCACACTGCCTTCCACACCGGCATTTGCCGCGATTTGTCTGACAGGTTCTTCGAGTGCTTTGAGCACAATCTTAACACCGGTTTTAAAATCTTCATCTTCACAGTCGAGAAGTTTTTCTACTTCCACTGCTGCATTGACTAATGCCACACCGCCGCCGGCAACTATGCCTTCTTCGACAGCTGCTTTAGTCGCTGCCAAAGCATCTTCAATGCGCAGTTTCTTTTCTTTCATTTCCACTTCGGTTGCGGCACCGACACGGATGACTGCCACACCGCCGGAAAGTTTGGCAAGGCGCTCTTGCAGTTTTTCTTTATCATACTCGGAAGTAGTTTCTTCGAGCTGAGCTTTAATCTGTGTCACTCTGCCCTGAATGGATTGCGCTTCACCGGCACCATCCACAATAATAGTGGTGTCTTTTGTGATTTTCACTTGCTTAGCTCTACCCAACTGTTCAATTTGTGTATCTTTTAAGTCGAGCGCCAAATCAGCTGAAATGACTTGACCACCGGTTAAAACAGCGATATCTTCAAGCATTTCCTTACGCCTGTCACCAAAACCGGGGGCTTTGACACAAACACATGAGAAAGTGCCTCTGAGTTTGTTGAGCAGTAATGTTGCAAGAGCTTCTCCCTCCACATCTTCGGCAATAATAACAAGTTTTTGCCCTGCCTTGAGAATGGTTTCAAGCAACGGTAAAATCTCTTGAATATTGGAAATCTTTTTATCGGTAATGAGAATAAACGGGTCGTCAACAACCGCTTCCATTTTATCGGTATCGGTTACCATATAAGGAGAGATATAGCCTCTGTCAAACTGCATGCCTTCAACCACATCGCAGGTTGTGTCGGCAGTTTTCGATTCTTCAACAGTGATAACGCCATCCGCACTCACCTTTTCCATTGCATCCGCAATCAAAGAGCCGATGTGTTCATCGCTTGCCGAAACAGTTGCTACGCGCGCGATGTCTTCGCTGCCGGAAACTGCCTTAGAATTCGTTTTCACAGCCTCTACAGCGACTTCTACCGCTTTTTTCATACCTTTTTTAATCACCATGGGGTTCGCACCGGCAGAGACATTTTTAATGCCTTCTCTGACAAGTGCCTGCGCCAGCAGTGTCGCGGTGGTTGTACCGTCACCCGCCACATCATTGGTCTTAGTCGAAACTTCTTTGACCAACTGCGCGCCCATATTTTCAAAGGGATCTTCGAGCTCAATTTCTTTTGCGATGGTCACACCGTCATTGGTAATGAGGGGTGAGCCGTATTTTTTATCTAAAACCACATTTCTGCCCTTGGGACCCAATGTGATTTTTACGGTATCGGCAAGTTGATTAATACCGCTTTGCAGGGATTTTCTTGCCTGCTCGCCATAAATAATTTGTTTTGCCATTTCTTACATCTCCTATTCTACTTTTGCTAAAATATCCGATTGTTTTACAATCACAAATTCTTCACCGTCAATTTTCACAGTGGAGCCGGCGTATTTACTCATAATCACTTTTTCGCCGACACTCAAGCACATTTCCACTTTTTCACCGTCTACCACGCCGCCGGGGCCGACTGCCACGACTTCGGCAATTTCCGGTTTTTCTTTTGCGGTGGAAGCTAAAAGCAAACCGCCTTTTGATGTTTCTTCCGCCTCAAGAAACTTGAGAACTACTTTGTCAAATAAAGGTTGAATTTTCATTTATATACCCCATTTCTCTCCTATTAATATTTGATTAATCTTCGGTAATTTTCCGCTTTTTTCCAGCCATTTGTAAATCGCCTTGGCAATAAAATACGCCACTACGCCGATCACGGAACCGATAATCATACCGGCGAATACGTCGGTCGGGTAATGCACGCATACATAAATGCGCGAAGCCGCAATAATAAACGCTAAAATCAAAGCCGGAATACACCATGCTTTTTTATTCTTGGGCAGTGCCAATGTCAAAGCCAGTGCCGCCGCAAAACTTGAAGCGGTATGACCTGACGGGAAGGAAGAATCCGAAGGAATGCTCACAAGCCGCTGCCCGACATATTCTTTAGTAATAAAGTCAAACTCTCCGCCAACCCAGGGCCGCGGTCTGTCAATTAAGATTTTAAGCAAACCATTAACAACAATCACATCGAGCACCAAGGCACCGGCAACAATCACGCCGATTTTTCTTGTTTTCTTAAAGAGCAGTAACACCAGTGCGAGGGCAATCCAAATATAGCCGTTGTCACCTAAAAAAGAAGCGACGGTGGCGATTGGTGTTAAAATGCTGTCTGCCGCAGTTTGGTGCAAAGAGTGTGCTATGTTGTAAAAGAATTCTTCAAACGAAAGAAAAGCACTAAACATACGATTTCTCCTTCACATAAATTTAAGCACTTAAGAAAGTGCTAAGAGTGAGCTTAAGCAAATCGGCTTAACTCTAAGTAAATAATATACTCTATATTATAAAATATGTCAACTCAATCATATGTTAATTTTTTATGAATATGCGCTTTTTTCCTATCCTTTCAATATCGGTTGCAGTTGTGTTCCTTCAAGCGCAGCATTGACCGCCAATTCCGTATAATCAAAGTCCGCTACAACCGAGCGCGGTTTGCGGTAAGGGTCATCCTGCCCCATGGGCACAAAGTAAATATTGCGCATATTTAAAAGTGCCCCGATATTTTTTGCTGCATTGCCGAGTGCATCGTTGGTGGATACCGCTAAGAGCACCGGTCTCGCATTGCGAAGATGCGATTTCACTGCCATCAAAACCGGGGTATCGACAATGCCTGCCGCTAATTTAGCAAGTGTGTTGCCGCTGCAAGGCTCCACAAGTAAAATATCAAACATCTTTTGCGGACCGATCGGTTCCGCCTGCGCTATGGTGTGAATAATAGGATTTTTGCAAACGCGCTCGATTTCATCTCGAAAATCTGCCGCTTTACCGAATTTTGTATCTAAATTATACGCATGAAAGGACATAATTGGTGTCACATTATGTCCTGCCTGTATTAATATTTTCATTTGTTCAATCGCATTTTGAAAAGTGCAAAAAGAGCCGGTTAGGGCAAAGCCGATATTACTCATGCTTTCCCTCCCCTAACTGTTCGCACACAAAGTCGGCACAAATCTCACCGGCACTTTGCGGTGCATATTTTCCGGGCACGGAAGAATATATCATATAGTTTTTATTTTTATATTTATTTTTGCACGCCAGATCTATTAGAGGCACTTCCAATGCTTCGCAAACCTGTTTTTCCAAAATTTTGGCAGGTACGGTATTTATAATAAAATCATACCCGCTCAAATCGCTTAATTGCGCAATATGTTTGCTCTTGGCGCCTAAGAGCTTTGCAATGGTTAAATCACTCTTTTTGCGCGCCGCAACAGTTATATTCATTTTAAAAGCGCTTAACAGGCGCAACAGGCATTTAGCAATTCTGCCGAAACCGATAATTAACACTGATTTTTGAAACAAAGCTTCTTTACTGACAGCCATCATCTTTTCCACCGTACCTTCGGCGGTTAAGTAAGCGTTTTGCAGGGTGACTTCCTCATTCTCTAAAAAATCGTGAAATTCAATCTTTTTGGCACTAAATTCCTGCTGTGTTGCAAAATCATATTTTCCGCCGAAGATAATTTTTTCTTGCGTGATGTACTGTAAAACTTCTTCTTTTTTAAGTTTTGTTTGGCTGAAGGGCGCAAATAAACTCTCTTCATATATAAACGGGGTAGGCAAAATAATCACATCCGCCAAAATTACGGCAATCTTTAAGTTATGAAATATCATCAGCTCTTGCGGAATATCGTGATACTTCTCAAACCCGAACAGTGATACTTCATAGCCGCAGTCGTAGAGTTTTTTGGCGCAGTAAATCTGCCTCTCATCTCCCCCGATGAACAAAATATTGCGTTTGTCCATTAATAAAAACCTCCCCATGAATGTTCTCTAACATCCTATGAGGAGGGTTTAAGATTGGTGCAGATAAGGATTTATGGAACCGTAAGGGCTCCAAAAAACCTTATTAAATAAATATTAATAGTGAATAATTGTGGTGGCAAGGCTACGCCTCGCATTTTAAAGTCTTATTACTAAACTTGAATGACAAGAAAACTAAAAGCTTATAGGTATAGCAATTTTTCGTAATTACAGCTTCTCATTAGAGCAACGCGGAACGGGTGAGGGTGTCCCTCCCTTTAAATATTTATTATTCACTATTCACTACAAAAAAAGGTTGGCAAAGCCAACCCTTTATTTGCTGAGTCTGTCAATCATCATCTTCGCTGCTTTATATATATCGCCGCAACCAAGGGTGATAATCAAGTCCCCTTCTTTCGCAATCGATACGGTGTAATCGGCAATTTCTTCAAAAGTGTTAAACCATACACTGCCGGGGATTTTTGCGGCTAAATCTTTGGTATAGATATTATATGTATTGACTTCTCGCGAGCCCATAATCTCACTCATAATGCAAAGATCGGGAATCTGCAACACTTCCACAAATTCATCGAAATGGTCGTAGGTGCGCGAAAAAGTAAAGGGTTGGAAAACGGCAATCACTCGCTTGTAGCCCATATCCATCGCCGCTTCCAGTGTCACTTGAAGTTCTGCCGGGTGGTGGGCATAATCATCGGCAATGGTGATGCCGTCAATTTCAGCCAAGAATTCAAAGCGCCTGCCGGCACCACCGAAACTCTCGGCACCTTTTTTAATATTTTCAAGGCTGCAGCCCTCAAAGTCAGCCGAAGCAATCGCTGCTAAGGTGTTGTATACATTATGTTTGCCGGGTACGAGCAAATTGATATCGAGCAGTTTTTCGCCTTTTTTATACACTTCAAAACGCGCGCGGCTGTTTTGCATGGTGATATTTTTGGCGTAGTAATCATTACTTTCCTCGATACCGAAGGTTACAAAGGTCTTGGCGCTCTTATCGGCAATATTTTCGACTGCTTCAATGGTATTGGCGTCATCACCATTAAAAATAACATTGTCTGCCATCGAAGCGAATTTTGTAAAGGATGCCTTTAAATTCTCCATTGTTTTAAAATATTCCAAATGGTCGGCATCTACATTTAAAATCACAGCGGTTTTGGGCGATAACTGCAAAAAAGTATCGTTAAATTCACAACTTTCGCACACAAACATATCGCTTTTACCCACTCTGCCGTAAGCATTAATGAGCGGTAACTTGCCGCCGATAACCACGCTCGGGTCTTTTTGGTCGGTCATTAAAATCTGCGTCAGCATGGAAGTGACGGTGGTTTTGCCGTGGGTGCCGCAAACGCCGATGGTATTTGGGAACATGCGGCTGACTGCGCCCAAAAGAATGCTTCTCTCAAAGGTCGGGATACCTTTCTCTTTGGCGGAAGCCACTTCGGGGTTAGAGTCATTAACTGCAGCGGTGTGAATGACCATATCCGCACCGTCAACACTCTCGGGTTTATGCCCCATAGTCACTTGAATGCCCATAGCGCGAATGCGCTTTAAAATATCACTTTCATTGTTATCCGACCCGGTTAAGATATAGCCCTGTGTGTGCAGAATTTCCGCGAGCGGACACATACCGGAGCCACCGATACCAATCATGTGTATTCTTTTTGCCGTTTTTAACAGTTCATCAATCTTTTGCATAGTTACCTCTATTCATATCGTATAAGCTAAATTATTTTATCATTTCTTCGAACTCATCTTCGTTGATGATTTTTATACCCAACGACTGTGCTTTGGTCAGCTTACTGCCTGCTGCTTCACCCGCAAGTACAATGCTTGTTTTTTTGGAAACCGAGCCGGATGTCTTACCGCCGTAGCTTTCGATAATCTTGGAAGCCTCGGTGCGGGTAAATTTACTCAAAGAGCCGGTCAGCACAAAGGTTTGCCCTTTAAAGCGCTCATCTTTAATGGTAGCAAGCGATTGCATATTTAAGCCCAATTCTTTAAGGCTTTCTACCATCGCTCTGTTTTGCTCGGTTGCGAAGAATTCCGCCACACTCTTTGCCATAATTTCACCGAAGCCTTCTATGGCAAGGATTTCTTCTTCCGTCGCTGCCATCAAAGCATCCATTGAACCGAAATGCACGGCGAGTTGTGCCGCATTCTTCGCACCGATATGCCGAATGCCCAATGCAAAAATCAGTTTAGACAAATCGTTGGCTTTGCTTTTTTCAATTGCGCCAAGCAAATTGTTGACAGAAGTCTGTTGAAAGCCTTCGAGTGCAAGCAAAGCTTCTTCTTTGAGTTTAAAAATATCTTCGGGAGAAGCAATTAAGCCGTGTTTGACTAAAAGCTCCACAATCGCTTCACCTAAGCCTTCAATACCGTAGGCATCTCTGGAAGCAAAGTGAATGAGTACGCGCACAATTTGTGCCGGGCACTTGTCGTTAAAGCAACGCAGTGCCGCTTCATCATTGAGCCGATACACAGGTGACCCGCAGGAGGGACAAGTGTCGGGCAGTTGGTAAATACCCTTACTTTCATCGTGCTTTGCAACGCGCAGCACTTCGGGAATGATTTCCCCGGCTTTGCGCAGCACCACCGTATCGCCGATTTGCAGCCCTTTTTCATTAATAAAGTCTTGATTATGCAGTGTGGCGCGCGAAACGGTTGTTCCCGCCAAAATGACGGGCTCAAAGACAGCTGTGGGTGTCAACACACCGGTTCTGCCGACATTGATTTCTATATCTTTTAAAACGGTCTCTTTTTCCTCGGGCGGGTATTTAAAAGCGACTGCCCACTTCGGGAATTTTGCGGTGGAGCCGAGTTCTTCTCGCTGCGATAAATCATTGGTTTTCACCACAGCACCATCTATATCAAAAGAGAACTTGCCGCGGCTTTCACCGATAGCGGCGATTTGCGCTTCCACTTGGGCAGCAGTACTACAAAGGGTGTAGGAAGGTACTACCGTAAATCCGCAATCTCTTAAGAAATCCAAACTTTCTTTATGTGTGGAAAAAGTTTTGCCTTCAATCGCCTGAATATTGAAGATAAAAATGCTCAAATTGCGCTGCGCAACGATTTCACTATTCTTTTGGCGCAAAGAGCCTGCCGCTGCGTTACGCGGATTTTTAAAAGGTTCCTCCCCCGCTTCTTCCTGCTTGCTGATGCAAGCAAAGAAACTTTCGTGGGGCATATAGACTTCACCGCGCACTTCCAAGCGTGCGACATCTGTCACAATCGTGTGCGGAATGTCTTTAATTTGCATTAAATTCGCGGTTACATCTTCCCCGACAACGCCGTCGCCCCTGGTGGAACCGCGCACAAAAGTGCCGTCTTCGTATTCAAGAGATACCGAGAGCCCGTCTATCTTCGGCTCAACAGTAAAAGCCGCAGTCGGAAAATCGGCTTTGATTTTTTCAATAAACGCCGTGACTTCCTCCACAGAGAAGACATCTTGCAAACTCTCCATTTTGACCGCATGAGTGACTTTTTCAAAAAGTTTGCTCGCCTTGCCGCCGACAATCTGAGTCGGGCTGTCGGCAGTCACCAATTCCGGATAGTCCGCTTCTATACGCTTAAGCTCATTGTTGAGCATATCATATTCATAGTCGCTGATTTCGGGCTTATCCTGATTATAATATAAATCACTGTGGTAGCGCAGTATTTTTCTTAACTCTTCGGCTCTTGCCTTCGCTGTTTGAAAATCCAAACGGCACCTCCAAAAATTGTATTTGACTTTCTAAATTATTATTATATCATATTTTCTAAAAAAATTACACTATAAATTCCTCGAAACTTAAAAGAATAGAAGTCTGCCGAAACTCTGCTGTTACAAAATGCCACAGCCCATACGCCCAAAGCGAGAGTCGGTCAAACTTCTATAAATAAGATAGCTTATTCTAATTGAAAACATCAATACAAATTTAAGCACCAAAAAGCGAAAACAGTAATGCCACGGCACCGGCACCAAGCCAAGCAACCGAGCACTGCAGGAGCACCATTCCGGCTGCCCACTTACCGCCGAGTTCGCGCCGCACAGAAGCAATCGCCGCTACACAAGGAGTATAGAGCAAGCAAAAGACCAAAAGCGCTGCCGCGCCGCCGGTGGTTAAAACAGCTGTTAACCCTGCTTCGGAACCGAATAGCACGGAGAGCGTGGAAACCACACTTTCTTTTGCCATAAAGCCGGTAATCAGCGAAGTTGTTACGCGCCAATCGCCAAAGCCGAGCGGCTTAAATATCGGCGTAATCCAGCCGGCTACCACTGCCAATATACTGTCTTTAGAGTTGGTGACCATTTCAAGGTGGAAATTAAAGGTGCGCAAGAACCAAATGACAATCGAAGCAATAAAAATAACCGTAAAAGCTCTGGTTAAAAAGTCTTTTGCCTTATCCCACAGCAGCTGCAGGGTGTTTTTAATCCCCGGGATGCGATAATTCGGCAGTTCCATCACAAACGGCACCGCTTCCCCTTTAAAAGCAGTTTTTTTGGAAATAACAGCGGTTAAAATACCGGTAAGAATACCCAAAACGTATAGCACAATCATCACCAGCGCTTGATAGCGCGGGAAAAACAGCGCCGAAAGCATCGCATATATCGGCAATTTTGCCGTGCAGCTCATAAAGGGTATGAGCATAATGGTCATTTTTCTGTCGCGCTCCGATGGCAATGTTCTGCTTGCCATCACACCGGGTACCGAACAGCCGAAGCCGACAAGCATCGGCACAATACTTCTGCCGGAAAGACCGATTTTTCTGAGCATTTTATCGGTTATAAAGGCAACGCGCGCCATATAGCCGGTGTCTTCTAGTAACGATAAGAAGAAGAATAAAATTACAATAATCGGCAGGAAGCTAAGCACGGAACCCACACCGGTAAAAACACCGTCAATAATCAGCGAATGCAGGACCGCATTCGTGTGCCAAGCGCTCAAGCCGCTGTCGACAACTTGTGTAAGCCAATCAATCCCGCTTTCCAAAAGCGTTTGCAACCCGGCGCCTATCACACCGAAGGTCAGCCAAAAGATTAATCCCATAATGAGAATAAAAATAGGAATGGCTGTCCACTTGCCGGTTAAAACCTTATCAATACGGCGGCTTCTCTCGCGCTCTTTACTTTCCTTGGGCTTAATAACACAGGCCGCAACAAGTTTTTTGATAAATGAGAAGCGCATATCGGCGATTGCCGCCGATCGATCAAGCCCTCTCTCCTGCTCCATTTGGATAATAATATGTTCAATGAGTTCTTTTTCGTTTTGGTCGAGTTCGAGCTTTTCTTCAATTCTGTGGTCGCCTTCGACCAATTTGGTTGCCGCAAAACGCACAGGAATGCCGGCTGCTTTAGCGTGGTCATCAATTAAGTGAATAATTGCATGCAGGCAGCGGTGCACGGCGCCGCCGTTTTCATTCGTATCGCAAAAATCGTTGCGCAGCGGCTTTTCTTGATATTTAGCAATATGTACCGCGTGCTGAATTAACTCTTCAATACCCTCATTTTTAGCAGCGGAAATCGCGACCACGGGAATACCGAGCATATCTTCCATCTGATTGATAAGCACCGAGCCGCCGTTGCCGCGCACTTCATCCATCATATTCAGTGCCAGCACCATCGGCGTTTCGAGCTCCATCAGCTGCATGCTTAAATAGAGGTTGCGCTCAATATTGGTTGCATCCACTATATTTATAATGCCGGTCGGCTTTTGGTCTAAAATGTATTTGCGGGAAACTATTTCTTCATTGGTGTAGGGCGACAAAGAATAGATACCGGGTAAATCAATAATCTCGGTATTCTCATGCCCTTTTATAGAGCCTAATTTACTGTCAACCGTCACACCGGGAAAATTGCCGACATGCTGGTTAGAACCTGTCAGTTGGTTAAAAAGGGTTGTCTTGCCGCAGTTTTGGTTGCCGGCAAGCGCAAAAGTAAGGGTGGTATCTTCCGGCAGCGGGTTTTCGGTTGCTTTTTCGTGGAATCTGCCCCCTTCACCCAAACCGGGGTGCTCTTTTGGTTGGCGTTTAGCGATATCTTCATACATCGCAGGTGTTTCTATTTCTTCAATTTCAATTTGCTTCGCATCATCCACGCGCAAAGTCAGTTCATAGCCGTGAATGCGAAACTCCATTGGATCACCCATAGGCGCAAATTTAATAAATGTAATTCTTGCACCGGGAATGACACCCATATCCAAAAAATGCTGGCGCAAAGCGCCTTCACCGCCGACACCGAGAATTTTACCCGATTGACCTGTTTTGAGTTCGTCTAAAGTCATAAATAGTTTCCTTTAAAAAATTATATTATTTATTTTACAATAAATAACCTGCGTTTTCAATAATCAAAAAAGAAAAACTTACCTTTGCGCACAAAGGTAAGTTTTAACATCATATTGAATTATTCTTCGGTTGCTTCCTCTACCGGAGCTTCTGCAACTTCCTCAACAGCTTCTTCTACCGGAGCCTCTGCAACTTCTTCAACAGCTTCTTCTGCAGGAGCCTCTGCAACTTCTTCAACAGCTTCTTCTGCAGGAGCCTCTGCAACTTCTTCAGCAGCTTCTTCTGCCGGAGCTTCTGCAACTTCTTCAGTAGCTTCTTCTGCCGGAGCTTCCGCAACTTCCTCAGCCGCTTCTTCTGCCGGAGCTTCCGCAACTTCCTCAGCCGCTTCTTCTACCGGAGCTTCTGCAACTTCTTCAACTGCTTCTTCTGCCGGGGTTTCCGCAACTTCTTCAGCTGCTTCCTCTGCAACTTCTTCCTCTACATATTCTTCTTCGGGAAGCAGTGCGCGGATAGAAAGGCTGACTCTCTTCTTATCGGAATCAATTTCGGTAATCTTCGCTTCCACTTCGTCGCCAATCTTCAAAACATCAGCAGGCTTGGAAATTCTCTTGTTTGCAATTTGAGAGATATGAATCAAACCGTCAATACCATCAATGATATTGGCAAAAGCACCGAAAGTGGTCAAGCCGACAATCTTAACCGGCACAACGCTGTCAACCGGATAATCGTTTTGAAGTTTAATCCATGGATTGTCTGCTTCTTTCTTATAGCCGAGAGAAATTTTCTTGTTTTCTTTATCGACTGCTTTCACGTAAACTTCAACTTCATCGCCGATATTCACAATATCCTGCGGGTGCTTAATACGGTTCCAGGAAAGTTCGGTGATGTGAATCATACCGTCTACACCGCCGATATCGACAAACGCACCGTAGCTGGTCAAAGATTTCACCTTACCGGTGTAAACCTGACCTTCCTCAATGCTTGCCCAAAGTGCTTCACGTGCAGCTTTTCTCTCTTCGCGCAGCACGCTTCTGATGGAGCCGACTGCTCTGCGGCGCTGCGGGTTCACATCGATGATTCTGAACTTCACGGTTTGCCCTTTCAGAGTAGCAACATCTTCACCCTTCGGCACACCGGAAAGAGATGCGGGGATAAATATTTTCACAGCATTTGTGGCAACGAGAACGCCGCCGCGAATCACATCGGTCACTGTGCCTTCCATGATCTCGCCGCTTTCTTTCGCTTGAGCAATGTCAAACCAACCTTTGCGGGCATCAAAGAGCTTCTTGGAAAGCTGCATAGTTCCCTCTGCATTGTTTGTTTTCATGATGATGAGATCGAGCTTATCGCCAATCTTGACAAGGTCTTCGATCTTGGCAGAAGGATCGTCAGTCAAATCTTCGAGTTTAACTACGCCTGTCTCTTTTCTGCCGGCATCAACAAAAACTTCGCTGGGAGTAATTTGGATTACTGTACCAACTACATGGCTGTCAGTTGTGTCTTCATCTTTAATAGACTCTGCAAACAGTTGCTCGAAGCTCATCTCCTCATCATTAATTTTTTCGTTTTCCTTAATAATTTCAGACATGGTTTCAAGTACCTCCTTAATAATACCGTCGGGAGTGGAAGCTCCTGCGGTGACACCTACACTCTTGCAATCGGAAAAATCGATTTGTTTGATTTCATCTGCCTTTTCAATCAAATACGATTTGCAGTTTTCCTGACAAACATGATACAGCTTGCTTGTGTTAGAACTTGTCCGCCCGCCGATGACAATCATCATGTCAACTTGCGAGGATAATTTTACGGCCTCTTCCTGCCTTTGTGCAGTTGCATTACATATTGTATCAAAAATTTTTGCATTTGTATAGTCTTTTTTTATAAAATTTGAGCATAAATTCCATTCTTTTACACTAAATGTGGTCTGAGAGACCATTACAATGGCGCAATCGGGCTGAATTTGCTCACTTTTTAGGGTAGATTTCAATTCCTCCAAAGAGGAAAAAATGAAGTATTTACCATTGCAGTGGCCGGCAATGCCCGCCACTTCCGGGTGATTGTGATTACCTGCAATCAGCACCACAGTGTCTTCGGGTGCCTGAGAAACAATCTTATGAATTTTGAGCACAAAGGGGCAGGTGCCGTCGTAATAACTGATGCCGCTTTGCTCCATTTGCTCGTAAACGGATGCCGGTACCCCGTGAGCGCGAATGATGACGCTTTCCCCTTGCGGAACATCCGTCACCTTTTCCAAAATGCTCACACCGCGCGCGGCAAAGCCTTCCACAACCTGCGGGTTATGAATAATCGGCCCCAGGGTGTGAACCTTAACGCCTTTTTCAAGCAGCTCATTTACCATGTTTACTGCGCGGTTAACGCCGAAGCAAAAGCCGGCAGTTTGCGCTAAGATAATCTTCACGCTATATTCTCCTTAATGGCGGTAATAATCGCTTCGATAGATTGCTCTAAATCCAAGTCGGATGTGTCAACAATAATGCTCTCCTCTGTCGCTTTGAGCGGCGCAATTTCGCGGTGAGAATCGTTATAATCGCGCTGCTTTACATCGGCAAGCACTTCTTCAAAGGTTGTCTCTGTGCCTTTTTCAAGCAACTCTTTATAGCGCCTTTCAGCTCGAATTTCCGGTGCAGCCGTTAAGAAAATTTTCACCTTTGCATCCGGTAACACTACAGTACCGATGTCTCTGCCGTCCATAATACAGTTATTGCTGTCGGCAATTTCTCTTTGCAAGTTGAAAAGAAATTTTCTCACTTCCGGAATCGCGGAAGCGGCGCTGGCACCCATAGAGATTTCGGGGGTTCTGATTTTATCGGAAACATCTTCACCGTTAAGGTAAACATGTTGTGCACCGTCTTCAAAGCCGAGGTTGACTTCCAGCCCCTCAAGTGTTGCAATGACTTGCTGAGCATTTTTGGTATCGGCGCCCTTGCGAATGGCATTAAGCGCTACGGTGCGATAGAGTGCCCCTGTATCGACATACACAAAGCCGAGCGCTGCGCTCGCCGCTTTGGCGATAGTGCTTTTGCCGGCACCGGAAGGGCCGTCTATTGCTACTTTAATTGTATTTCCCATTATTCTCCTCCTATTTGTGAAGCATGTGTTGCCGCCGCGTAAGCAGTTGAAAACGCAATTTGCAGGTTGAAGCCGCCCGTAAAGGCATCTACATCAATCATTTCACCGGCAAAATACAGGTTTTCATATAATTTAGAACACATGCTTTTGGGGTCTATTTCTTTGGTGCTTACACCACCGGAAGTAATCACCGCCTGCTCGATGGACCAAAAAGCAGTCACATCAATTCTAAATTCTTTTAATAATCGTACCAGAGCCCGGCGCTCTTCTTTGGTAATTTGGTTAACTTTTTTATGCGGGTCAATACCGCAAAGAGAAACCATGACGGGGATGCACTTTTGCGGGAGTAATTTACCGAGCGCATTCACAAAATCCTTGTTGGCAAACGCCGTAAAATCCCTGCAAATACGCGCATCCAACTGCTCGGCAGTCAGCCCCGGTTTCCAATCTACCGTAACAAAATAAGAAGCATTTTCAAAACTCTTTATATATGCACTGGCACTGAGCACCATCGGTCCGCTGATGCCGAAATGGGTAAAAAGCATTTCGCCCAATTCCGTATAGAGAGATTTCTTTTTGCCTTCTTGATACAAAGTCAGGCGCACATTTTTGAGTGTCAGCCCCTGCAGTTTGGGGCAAAAGCCGTTTGGTGAACGCAATGCTACCAAAGAAGGTTTCAATTCCGTCACCCGGTGCCCTAACATTTTGGCAAATTTAAAGCCATCACCGGTCGAACCGGTCAAAGGATACGAAACACCGCCGGTTGCCAAAATAAACGCATCACCGCTAACTGTTCTGCCATCTTCTAAAACACAGGATAAAATCCTACTTTCTGCTACTTCTAAACGTACTACTCTGCCTTGAACAAAATCTGCCTTTTGGCTGTAGCGCTTAAGGGCATCGACAATATCTGCCGCCTTGTCAGACACGGGAAAAACACGGTTTCCCCGCTCGGTTTTGAGCGGTACGCCTAAGTTTTCAAATAAAGCCATCGTGTCTTGCGGCATAAATGCAGAAAAGGCACTATATAGAAATCTGCCATTGGTCGGCACATTTTTAATCAACTCAGCAATGTCCGGGCAGTTGTTGGTAACATTGCACCTGCCCTTGCCGGTAATCATCAGTTTTCTGCCGGGTTTTTCATTTTTTTCAATCACAGTGACATCGGCGCCGTTTTGCAAAGCCGTTCCCGCTGCCATTAAACCGGCAGCGCCGCCACCGATTACAACTACTTTCGCCATTATTTTTTCACATCATCATCGTAAACCTTAAAGTCTTGCCAAATCTGCTCAAGTTCTTTAAAGTTCTTTTGTGATTCTTCGCTTAAATCATAGGTGGATGCCACAATCAGCGCGTTTATCAGACTCAGCGGTGCAACCAAAGAGTCACCGAATGAAGCCATATCGCTGCGCGCAAGCAGCTTAAAGTCGGCATATTTAGCCGAAGGCGCCAACTCATTATCGGTAATCGAAATAATCTTAGCACCACGGCTCGCGATGAAGCGAACAGCACTGACTGTGCGTATTGAATAGCGCGGAAAGCTGATAGCAATACACACATCTTCTTTATCAATATGGTAAATCGACTCTAAAATTTCACTGCTGCCGGAAGGCGAAACGAGCTTAACATCTTCAAATACCATATTGAAATAAAACGCCAAAAACGAAGCTAAAGAAGCCGCGCTGCGCACACCGAGAATATAGATACGCTTGGCGCTTTTAATTGCCTCGACCGCTTGCTCAAAATCACTGCGAGACACACCCTCCATCGTCGCTTTAATCATACTGATATCGCGCTCAAGCACATTATTGATGATATCGCTGCTGCCAAGCCTGTCATTTGTCACTGCCATGCGCTGTACACTGGTCAGTTTATTTCTGACAATGTTTTGCAGTTCGCGCTGTAATTGGGCATACTTTTTATACCCGAGCAGCGCGGCAAAACGCACCACGGTAGATTCGCTCACGCCGGTCTTTTCACCGAGTTTTGCCGCTGTCATAAACGCGGCTTTATCATAATGCGCAGTGATATAATCGGCAAGGCGCTTTTGCCCTTTGGAAAAGTGCAGATATTCGGTTTTAATCTTTTCAAATAATTCCATAATATATCCTTAAATTTTAATACATAAATTATATATGAAATTGCATTTTTTTGCAAGAAAAACCTGCAAAAAAATGCAAGTTGACTATTTCAACTTGCATTTTATCAACTCAATGACATCCATCGGGTTTTCGGCAATCCAATCAGCTCCGCTGTTTTGAAGCTCTTCCCTGCCGCGGTAACCCCACGCAGCCCCGACAGCAAGACATCCGCAATTTTTTGCAGTAAAGATATCCACATCAGAGTCACCTACATAAATCGCTTGTGCAGGCGAAGCACCCGTTACCTCTAATATTTCGCGTGCTCCCGCAGGGTCAGGCTTTTTGGGAACATCATCGCGCTGCCCGAAAATGCAATCAAACACATCACCAAACTGCTCGTGAAGAATCAACTTGGCATTCGGGTCGGGTTTGTTGGTATTACAAGTAATTTTAATGTTTTGCAGCTTTAAATATGCGAGCAACTCCTCTATGCCATCATAGATTCTCAAATGATAATTGCGGTCTCCTCTAAAGTATGAGCGAAAGCGCAAAACCATTTCATCTGTCACTTTCACCGCTTCACCGGTATGGGAAAACGCGCGATCGAGCAGTTCATAAATCCCGTCACCGACATAGTGCCGATAGACATCGGGTTCAATCGCTTCGTAGCCGTAATCGGCTAAAACATGGTTGGCAGACTTCGCAATCGAATCTAAGGTATAGAGCAGTGTGCCGTCTAAATCAAAAATTACTAACTTTATCATACAAAATAAGGGAAGGTTGCCCTTCCCCAATCTTTCTATTAAAGATTTTCTACAATTTGTTTGGTTTCTCTTGCAATCATCAACTCTTCGTTAGTGGCAATAACAAAGACCGCAACCTTCGAATCATCGGTTGAAATCTTCTTGGTTTCACCGAAGGTGCTGTTATTGATATCTTTATCAATTTTAATGCCGAGATAGCTCATTTTCTCGCACACTTCTTCACGCAGAGAAGGTGTATTTTCCGCAATACCGGCAGCAAAAGCAATCGCATCCACACCATCTAATGCAGCAACATAAGAGCCGATAAACTTGCGAATTTGATAGCGCTGAATTTTGCGGGAAAGTAAAGCCCTTTCATTGCCTTCCAACACTGCTTTTTGAATGTCTCTTTCGTCACTCGAAACACCGGAAATGCCGAGCACACCGCTCTGTTTGTTTAAAATTTCGGAAGTTTCTTTGGGGCTCCAGCCTTCTTTTTCCTGCAGGTAGGTCACCACGGAGGGGTCTAAAGAACCGGAACGCGTACCCATAATAAAACCGTCAAGCGGGGTAAGTCCCATCGAGGTGTCCTGCACCACACCGTTTTTAATGGCGGTAATGGAAGCACCGTTACCGATATGGCAGGAAACAAGCTTCAAATCGTCTCTGCCCATCAATCTTGCCACTTCCGCAGCAATGTATTTATGAGAAGTGCCGTGAGCACCGTAGCGGATGCAGTGATACTTTTCGGTCAGTTCATAGGGTACGCCGAAAACTTTTGCTTCATCGGGCATTGTGCTGTGGTAAGCGTTATCAAACACACAAACCTGCGGCACAGACTCACCGAAGACACTGTAGCAGCCTTCAATACCCTGAATGTGTGCCGGGTTATGCAGCGGAGCCAAGTCGCAAAGCTCGCGAATACCATCTACCACGTGCTCATCAACAAGCTCTGCCTTATTAAACAGCCAGCCGCCTTGCACCACGCGGTGACCGATGGCATCAATTTCGGAAATATCATTAATGACTTTGCACTCCCCTTCGGTCAGCGCTTTCATGACATAAGAAAACGCCTGGGTGTGGTCATTCATCGGCGCATCGGTGTTTTCAAAACTTCTGCCGTCGGCAGTGGAGCCTTTGATGGTTCCGTCTACTTTAATTCTTTCACAAACACCTTTGGCAATCCATTGCTCATTATCCATATCAATGAGCTGATATTTCAAAGAGGAACTGCCGCAGTTTACAACTAAAATCTTCATTTTATTCTCCTTTTGGATTAATTTGCTTGAACATATATCAACAATACTATATAATATAGTAAATCAGTAAAAATTGCAAGTCTAAATACAATATTTAGGAGTAAAAATGAAAACTGCCGGAATAATTTGTGAATACAATCCGTTTCATAACGGTCACTTATTGCAAATAGAAAAAACAAGAGAAGCGGGCGCCACACATATTATCTGTGTGATGAGCGGCAATTTTGTGCAGCGCGGCGATGTTTCTATTGTACCCAAACCCGCCAAAGCGCAAATGGCGATTGATGCCGGTGCCGATTTGGTGCTTGAACTGCCGGTGGTGTGGTCAATGGCTACTGCCGAGAATTTTGCCAAAGGCGCTGTAAGCATTCTCAAAAACAGCGGTGTTTGCGATATGCTTTCATTCGGCAGCGAATGTGCCGATATTTCGCTTCTGCGCAAAGCCGCGGCAGCTGTTAATGATACGGCAATCGATGAAAAAATCAGTGCCTATTTAAACGAAGGCATTTCTTTTGTGCAGGCGCGCGCTAAAGCGATTGAAGCGCTTTACGGTAAAGAAATTGCCGCCGTAATCGCCAACCCGAATGATATTTTAGGCATTGAATATTTAAACGCACTTGTCGGCAGCGATATTGAGCCGCTTGTCATCGAGCGCACCGTACCGCACGACGGCAACAGTGAGAGTATTTTCTACAAAAGCGCAGGGCAAATCCGAGAAATGCTTTTAAGCGGGAATAGCGAATTTAAAAAGGCTCTTCCCCACTCATCTTATGAGATTTTGCGCCAATACGCTTCTATCGGTCAGTGCCCGAACACGGTTGAAGACCTTGACAGTGCGATTTTGGCTGTGCTGCGGCGGATGGAAGCCGAGGATTTCAAAAATTTCAGTGATGTCAGCGAAGGCTTGGAAAACAGAATTTATAATGCAGTCAGGCAATCCGCATCCGTCAGCGAAATTCTTTTGCGCTCAAAGTCAAAGCGCTACACCATGGCGCGGATGCGCCGCATCGTGCTTAGTGCTTTTCTGGGCATCGGTAAAGGCTATAACAAAAGCGAAGTGCCCTATTTAAGAGTGCTCGGCATGAGCGCCGGCGGCAAAGAGCTGCTTAAAGAAATGAAAGAAACAGCTTCGAAACCGGTTATTATGAAATATGCCGACTTTCAGGCAGCAGACGGCTTTGCAAGAAAAATCTTTTCCTTTGAATGCAGGGCGACTGATTTATATTCTTTAGCTTACACCAAGCCCGCCCCCTGCGGCATTGAAATGACCAACACAATCTATATCAGCGAATAGAACAAACAGTAAAGACAGCACGGCATTTGTCGTGCTGTCTTTATTATTAATTTATTTTAAAAATACTTTGGATTCGCTTTTGCCATTTTAAGCGGTAAAGGTGCGATAGTTTTTCAATACAAAAATCGACTGCCACCATTAATAGATTACCGCCGGCAAGCAAAACATAAATGGTATATTTGCCGATGCCTTCCATTTCTTCCAGTGGCATACCGAATACATATACCAGTAACAAATACGCTGCCGCCATAGCAATATTGAATACAACAAACTTTATCACCCAGCGTACAGCTCTTAAGCGGATTTTTTGCTGTAAGACGGTGCGCAAGATCGGGAAATACCCGAAAAACATTGCATAGAGCAGTGCCGGCTCTTTATTGCCGCTGAGCAAAAAAGAAAGAATAGCCGTAGCAACATAAATCCACACACTTTGCAAGGCGCCCATTTCAATCACTGCCCAAGCGAGTAAAACACCCGCAAAAGTCGGGCCGATATACTCTGCCATCGGTATATTGCCGAGCAAAACCAATATCACGGAAAAAGCGCATAGAATACCGCCGAATGCGATTTTAAAACTTTGCTTCATTATCGGAAAAACGAGCACAAACAGTCACAACAGGCAAGCGCCGTGCACAGTTTACAAATACTGCCGGTACAACCGCTGTTCTGCTCGTTACTCTGCCTCCAATCGTTTCTGAATTCACCGCTTTGCTTGTGCTTCACACTTTCATAAGCCTGCGTATACTCCGGATTATTCGGTTCATACTGCACCGCTTTAGCATAGCAGTCAATCGCTTCTTCCATCCAGCCGCGCGAATGCAGAATTTTGCCTTTTAAATAGTACCATTCCGCATCTCTTTGCGCCGAAGGAATGCCATCTAAGATAGTCTCCGCGTCTTCGAAGCGTTCTTGGCGCATTTTGGCGCGAATGTCACCGTATTTAATGCTGTGCGTACTTTCGGCGCGGTAAGTGGATTGACCGCTGTACATCAGCGCATCATAGGCACTGTCAAGAGCCGCCATTTCTTGCGAGAAATCCCCTTCGGCTGTTGCATAATACGCCATTTTTTCTTTGTAAGCGCGGGTGATTTCTTCGGGCGATGCGCCCTCAGCCAAGCCTAAAACTTCATATGGATTCACTTGGAATCTCCTTTCAAAATGTTTTGCTGCACTGCAAAACTGCCTTCATAAATAATATTTTCCAATATTGCCGTGTAGTGTAAAATCGGCAAAGAAGCAAACGCCTGCGCCGCTTCACCGATAGAAAGATTGAGCACTTCATGAATACGTTTTGTATCATAACCGCTTTTAAACGGATTAAAAGAGCCGCTTTTAATGTCTTTTTCCAAATCATCTGCGGCATCTGCAAAATAGATCCACCTGCCGAGCAAATAACCGAAGCGGTAAAGCAGCGCATTATCACTACCGTAAGCAAATAAATACCCTAAAGCATCCGCCGACGGATGTGCCGCTTTATCGATACCGGCAAGCTGCGCTTCATAATCTTCCTGTAAAATCATATTTTGTCTTACTTTATCGCATATATCAGGGTAATTCTCTTTTGCTTTGCGGTATTTTGCGCGAAACACAAACGCTAAAAACGCATAAAACCATTTTTTGAAGAACTTTTCATCGCGCACATTGTCGAGTAACTTCTCATATGTGAGAATAATGAGAATAGATGCACACTCAAAAAAAACATCTTGCCCGCTGCTGAGCATCGCACACTTTTTTACGCGGTAGGGGCAATAGTGCTCACATTTTTCTTGCTGTTGCTCCAGCATGGATAGCTTTAGCAATGCTAAAAATGTAATATCAAAGTTAAGCAGATAACGCGCCGTAAAGCCATAGTGCGCCTTGAGGGAGCGGCAGAGTGTACAATAGACGGCGCGGTAGTCAGCCGTATTCTCTTCGCTTAATTTACTTAAATCGGCTTTCACATAGCCAAACACGGCTTCACTTCCCCAACTTATTTTATTTCATTATAATATAATAGAAATCGAAATGTTTTAACAAATTGTAAATTTTGCGACAGCTATAAGAAAAACCCGCTTCAAAAGAAGCGGGAAAAATGATTCATTGATTATTTTTTATTATAAATGGTATCGTTGCCTAAGGAATCTTTCACATTAAGTTTGTTGCCGTTGATTTCGTAGTCTAAAACCATCGGCTCCGTGCTGCCTTCATAAGTGATGGAAAGCTTGCCGCCGGAAGCCGTGTAAGTGAAAGGCATCAATGTGCCGCCTGCATCGTAGACACCGGAACCGTCAGCCTTAAAAGTATAAGTAAAGCCGCCGCTTTCATATTCCCAGTCACCTACAATCGAGCCGTCGCTTGCGCCGCTTTGTTTAGCAGCTGTAGTGGTTTCACCGGCTGCGGTTGTACTTTGCTCTTGCGAAGCACTTGTTGTTTCGCCGGAAGCCGCAGTCGTTTCATCTTTTTTAGAATTACCGCAAGCAGTAAAGGATATTAACATAATGCATACGCAAACTGCAGCAATAATTCTTGCCCATTTGTTCTTGCTCATTTTCATTCTCCTTTTCGTAGTATTTTGAATAATGCAAAAACGCATTATTTTGTACCGAAAATTCTGTCACCGGCATCACCGAGACCGGGTATAATATACTTATGCTCATTCAGGCAATCATCCAGTGCCGCGCAGTAGATATCGACATCGGGATGTGCTTCCTGCAAAGTCTTTAACCCTTCCGGTGCGGCAATGATGCCCATAAACTTCACAACTTTTGCACCTTTGGCTTTAATCATTGTAATAGCATCCACTGCGGAGCCGCCGGTCGCAAGCATCGGGTCAAGAACAATGACTTCTCTCTCTTCAATATCTGCGGGCAACTTGCAGTAATACTCTACGGGCTGCGCGGTTGTCGGGTCTCTGTAAAGACCGATATGACCGACTTTTGCAGCGGGAACCAAGTTAAGTACGCCGTCAACCATACCGAGACCTGCGCGTAAAATCGGTACAAAAGCAAGCTTTCTGCCCTTCATCTGCTTTGCGTGGCAAATCCCCATCGGTGTCATAACGTCAACATCGGTCAGCGGCAAATCTCTGGTTGCCTCATAGCACATCAGCATCGCAATTTCACTGATGAGTGCGCGGAACTGATTGGTGCCGGTGCTTTTATCTCTTAAAATAGAGAGTTTGTGTTGAATTAACGGATGGTCAAAAATTATTACATTAGCCATTTCTTCTTCCTCCAAAATAATTATATAATCAATTAGTTTTACTAATCATTTTCTATATCCATAATCATATTGACACGTTTTTCATGTCTGCCGCCTTCAAACTCAGCATCTAAATACGCATCCACGATATCCAACGCCAAGCCTGCGCCAAGCACTCTGCCGCCGAAGCACAGCACATTGGTGTTATTGTGCATCTTTGTAAAACGCGCGCTAAAAGTATCGGAACAGCAAGCAGCGCGAATACCTTTAACTTTATTGGCAGCTATCGACATACCGATGCCGGTGCCGCATACTAAAATACCGCAATCGGCTTCGCCGCCGGCAACCGCGTTACCAACCTGCTTTGCAATGATGGGGTAATCCACCGCTTCACCGCTAAAGGTTCCGAAATCTTTATAAGCAATGTTTCTTTCATCTAAATGTTTTTTGACTTCTTCTTTGAGAAGATACCCGCCGTGGTCGGCTCCGATTGCAATCATTTTTTTATTCCTCTCTTCTTTAATTCTCTTTGTGCTTGTGACATTCTAAGATAAGTCGGAACGAGCGCAGCACCCGGCATCGCCTTGTCGCGCTGCTTATAAGCAAGCGCACATAACTTTGCGGCATTTTGGTAGCGCTTATCTTCCTGAGTAAGGAAGATATTATTGCACTTATCTTTCAAAATATCATACGCTAAGGCTGCACCGTCACCCGCCAACCAAACCGGTTTTTCGTAGCTTTGAATGCGCTCAGCCAAGCTTTCGGCGGCAACCGCCTCATCCGGTGTAAGCCTGTGAAGAGTAACCGACTCAAAAGTCGCTGTGTAAACCTGCGCGCGGCGCGCATCCATACAGGCAACAGCAATACAGTCTTCCTGCTCTATATTGGCGGCAATGACTTCTAATGTCGAAATACCAATACACGGTTTGTCAGCCGGAAACGCCAGCCCTTTGAGCGCCGCCACACCGATTCTGACTCCGGTAAAAGAGCCGGGACCGTTGGTTACGGCAAATAAATCAATATCATCCATCTTGAGCTCTGCCTGCGCACAAACATGCTCTACCATCGGCAGCAAAGTCTGCGAATGCGTTAAGCCGTTGTTCACAAATTCCGATGCAACGACTTCACTATCGTTACTCAGAGCAACACTGCAACTGACTGCGGAAGAATCAATGGCTAATATCTTCATCAAATTCTTCCCCTTTTCCGATTTGAATCAATCGCTCGTCAGCGCTCTCGCCGGTAGCAATTTTAATATATGTTGCATTTTCCGGCAGCGCGTTTTCGATATTTTCACTCCATTCAATAGCTAAAACCGCATCTGTATCCAAATAGTCAAAATAACCTGTAGAATACAAATCTTCCCACGAAGAAATGCGATACATATCAAAGTGATAGAGCGGGTACATACCGCCTCTATATTCATTGACAAGCGAAAAAGTAGGGCTTGTGACATCGGCACTGATTCCCAGCCCCTTTGCAAGCCCCTTAATAAATGCAGTTTTCCCCATGCCCATACCGCCAAAAAAAGCGAGCACATCCCCCGCGCGGCAATCTTTGGCAAAGATTGCGCCGAGAGCAGTTGTTTCTTGCGCGCTATGGGTGGTAAATTGCTTCATATACATTCCTTTTGGATTAATCAATCAATCCGATTGCAGTTATTTTTAATAGTATAGCATACATTTTATTTTTTTTAAAGAATAATTCGCAAAAAATATTGAACATATTCATTTTATTTGTTACAATAGTTTTTGTCTAATATATGTAAACCTAATTTGGTTAGAAGGAGTGTATTATGGAAAGAAATTTTGTCATTCAGTACAAAGGTGATTTCGGTATTGTTACCACCAACCAATTGGAAACGGATTTCTACAGTGTGGAAGTCAGTGACAAAGACAACCGCTTTCAAGTGGTCTTAAAACCGAAAAAGGTATTTGAATTGGTTGCTTTCTATGTGGAAAGCGAATATGAATTTGTGCCCGGCGATAATTTCTATGCCGGCGGTTATCAATCGTGGTCAACTTCGAGAGAATATAAAAACTACGATATTCAAAAGCGCTCTCTTAAGCTTGCGGAAATCCATCCGTTTACCGAGCATTTAACAAAGATGTACGGTGATGAATACATTGTGGAGTATTCCGAATTACCCGGTGAATTTCATTCCCATTGCTACACTTATGTGCGCAACGGCGAGAGCTGCAAGTTCTGGGGTTCTTTAAGCGAAAAGACCGGCTTTACTTACTTTAAAGTGAAGATGAACGATAATTACTTTGCCATCTGTAAAGATGTAGAAGGCAAGGTTGTCAGCGAAGATTACACTGTTTTTGATATTGTTTACTTTGAAGGCAACTATGACGAAGTGTTTGATGCTTATTTTGATATGCAGGAAATGCCCGCAACCAGAAAAGGTCAGATGAGCGGTTATACCTCTTGGTACAACTACTTCCAAAATATTAATGAAGATATTATTCTGCGCGACCTTGACGGTTTGGATGAAGCTTCCGAAGAAGTTTCCATCTTCCAAATTGACGATGGGTATGAGCCCTTTGTCGGCGACTGGTTAGACCCTTGCCCCGAAAAATTCCCTCACGGTATGGGCTATATTGCCGATAAAATTCACGATAAAGGCTATAAAGCAGGTATTTGGGTAGCACCCTTCTCTTGCCAAATTAAATCCAGAATGGCAAAAGAGCATCCGGATTGGCTCATTAAAGAAGACAACGGCAAGCCGATGCTCGGCGTTCCCGCTTGGGGCGGCGCGTATATCTTTGATATTTTCAATGAAGAAGTCAGAGAGTACATTCGCCACTTCTTTGAAGTCATTCTCAACGAATGGAATTACGATATGGTCAAACTCGACTTCTTATACAGCCAATGTATTAAGCCGAGAAACGGCAAGTGCCGCGGTGAAATTATGTATGCAGGTATGTGCTTCTTGCGCGACTGTGTGGGCGATAAGCTCTTCTTAGGCTGCGGTGCACCGATCGGAACTGCGCTCGGTATTGTGGATGCCTGCAGAATCAGTTGCGATGTGGCTCCTACCTACGAAGGCAAGATTTACAACAAATATGTTTTTGTTAACAACGAAATCATCAGCGCGCAAAATGCGATTAACAACTCTATCTTCCGCCGCCACCTCAATGGCAGAGCTTGGATGAATGACCCCGATGTATTCTTCTTAAGAGACGACAACATCAAGTTTACGAAAGAGCAAAAGCTTTTGCTTGCTACCATCAATAACCTTTGCGGTAACGTGCTCTTTGTTTCCGACAATGCCGGCGACTATGATGCAACGCAAATGAAGTGGCTCAAGAAGTTCTTCAAAAAGACCGATGAACAAATCATCGGCGCCGAATATATCACCGATGATATTATTCGCATCAGAGTCAAAGACGGTAAGATGATTAAAACTCTTACCTTTAACATCAAGACCGGTAAAGTCATTAAAAATCTTATCTAAAACGAAAAGCCCCACCGGGGCTTTTCTTTTTAGACAAATAAGGGTTTGTCGAGCTGTTTGCAAAACCACAAAAGTTGTGTTCGATATAGGTCTACCCCTCTGTCACTTCGTGACATCTCCCCTCATCAAGGGGCGACAAGAAGAGGATAAATAGAACATCGAACCAACTGCGGTGGTTTTGCTCGTTACACTCGCCCAACTAAAAAAGTCGGTTATAATCCAAGTAAGTACAACAATCTTTGTGTTGTCGGGTTTGCGGAGCAAACAAAACAATCCAAGTGAATTGACCGTTTCTTCTTAACCGCTTCTCGGCTCCCCTTGACGAGGGGAGCTGGCGCGCGATTGGCGCGACTGAGG
>JAFRJB010000124.1 GCA_017432485.1 Clostridia bacterium | reverse complement strand
TTGGCGTTCGCAGCACCTTGCGCTGCTCGGCTAAAGAACCCGACCAACTAACTAAATCAAAGATTTAGAGTTGGTGCCCGGAACCTTGGCGTTCGCAGCACCTTGCGCTGCTCGGCTAAAGAACCCGACCAACTAACTAAATCAAAGATTTAGAGTTGGTGCCCGGAACCTTGGCGTTCGCAGCACCTTGCGCTGCTCGGCTAACGAGTGCAGAGCACATATCGACTAAAATCGGGTGCGGGTGTCCCGCCCTTTAATTCCGCATTCCGAATTCCGAATTGCTTTGTTTCGCTCTGCGCTGATGAAACAAGAGGCTGCCTTGCGGCAGCCTCAAACGGAGAGTTGCGATAAAGAAGATTTGGTTCATTTTGTCTGCTTTCACTCATCTTGACAATTTAAAAATGTGACAATACGCTGAGTATTCCCGCATTTTAAAACTGCCAATCTAAGCAAAATCAGGCAAAATGAACTGCTTCGCACCTCAAATTTTATATTTTTGTGCAAGAAGAATGCAAAAACAGCCCATAAGGCTGACGCCTATGGACTGTTTTTAACGCTCTAATTGCGCGAAAAGATAAAATTTTGAGGCAAAATTTCTTTACCGCAACTCTCCGCCGGAGGGTAAAAGGAGTAAAAGAAGAGGTAGTTTCTTAAACCTTATACAATCTTTCCGTAATACTCGGAAAGAAGCAGGATAGAAATGTCTTGAGAGTCAATACAGCCATTATCATTTAAGTCGTAAATTGCCAGGTTGCCTTCCGCGCTCTTTCCGATGTGGGACAGAATGGCGGAGAAGTCGGCAAAATCAACCGTACCGTCGCCGTTAAAGTCGGGCTTTTTGTAGTCGGCATAGATGTTAAGGCGCATCATCGGCTTCACACCGGTCAGTTGAAGTGTTGACTTAAAACTGTCTGACTGGTTGCCGTCGCCGGAGACAGTGACAATGCCTTTTTGCCCTACGCTGGGTGTTCTGGTCATCCATTCGGCATAGGCGTCGCCATTCATCCAGAGACCTTGCGAAACGGCATAATCGCTCGCTGCGGTCTGCCTCTGTTTTGTAGTGTAGAGATACATAATCTTGTTGTGGAAATCTGCCTGCTCGGGAATGAAGAGCCTGTCTCGGGTTGCTGCGCCGCCGCTGGTGCCGTATTCGTAATTGCCCAGCGTTTCGAGGTTATCCTCAATAATCCCGGCTTTCTGTTGCGCGTTAAATGCCTGCTCATAGAAGGTTTCATTGAGCCAACTTCTCACTGCACTCTGTGCCCAAGTGGCATCTGCAGCAGCATCAAAGTCGTCCATATAGAACTGCGCATCTATCACATTTTCGGCAACCAGCAGGGCTTCGCCGTTTTCAATTTGCAGCACTTTCCACTCAATCGGTTCCCACTTGAACCAATAGCTGCCTTGCACATAGCCGTTGAGAGGCTGGAAGGAGTTGCCGCTCAAAGGCGCTTCATCAAGATGATATGGTCTGTAAGAATCAATAACCACTTTGCGATAGCGCTCACCGCCGAGGGTCACATCACCATAAGACATATCAATATCATTGTAATATGTGCCCATATTCGGTGTGTAGCGGTAGCCGTAGGATTTCAGGGTAATCGGCTGTTCCTCTAACTGCGCGAGCAGCGCGCTGTTTGTTACTCTGCTCTGCGGCCAGGAGCCGTAAGTGATATTGCTGCCGACTGTCGCCACATCTTTAATTAAGCCTTTATAGGTTGCGGTTGTAAAGAAATGGTCTTCTCTGTAGTCAATTTTACCGCAGTGCATACAGGTGTAGTAGTAAGTATCGCCTTCTGCTGAAGAAGCGCTTGTGCGGCGCGTGTGTTCATTCATAACCTGTTTGGTAAAGTCATGAGAAAGTGCGCTGCCAATATCCTCAAAGCAATCGGCACAAGGTTCACCGCAGCGCGAGCAGGAGTAGTAGTAAATCGCATTACTGCCACAGGTTGCCGCCTGCTTAATGGTGTAACCGTTTTTGGCTTTTGAGGTATAGTTATGCCCCAAGGCTTCCACCTTGATGGTGTTGGTGACATCGCAGTATTTGCATTGGTAAACATTCTCACCATTTTGGGTACAAGTCGGCTTGACTTGAGAGACTAAAGTTGTGAAAGCGTGGAAGTTTCCATTCCCGCCGCCGGGCTTATAGTAGATTTCACTCTCATCGGTATACAGATTGCCGCAGAATGTGCAGCGGTACTGCTTACAGTAAGTGCCGGCATTCTGGCAGTTCTGCGGTGTGAGTTGCACATTCTGATAGAATTCATAACTGTGTGAAGGTTCGGTGACTTCTTCTTTGTAGCTCGTGCCGCAAATGCTGCACTCGTAATACAAGTAACCGGGTTTTGTGCAGGTTGCGGTTGACTTCGAGCGGTTCAACTTATACTGATGTTCACCGGTGTGCGTGCCCGCAAGCGTAAAGGTATGGTTCGTTTTGAGCACTTGCCCGCAAGTTGCACAGGTGTAGTAATAGACTGCATCGGTGGTTTCCGTTGCCGGTGTCTTAAGCGCAGCGTCACTGATGACTTCGCTTTCAATATGGTCGATATAGCCATCTTCCATGGTCTCGTACCGGTCGTTGCAAATCGCGCCGCAGCCGATACAGCTGTAGTAATATTGCTCGGGCTGGCGGCAGGTCGGTACCTCTACCAGAGCTTCATCCACATGCATCATGCGAATATATTTGTGCGTATGCTCAGCCGGGTAGCGGCTGATATTCTCCGCGCCGGTCGGTACAAAGCTGTTATCGAATACCATTTTAACGCGGATGCCCTGGTCTTCGATATAGTAGGCATATGTCACAGAGCCGTCGGCAGTGACCTTATGCTCATTATCATTGTCGGTAAACTCACCTACGCGCCAAGTCACCGTGGCATTGGAACGGTTGCTGCCCAAGAACATAGAGTTCGAGCCCATCAGCAACGAGTAATGCGAAGCAGGTGCCAAGTATACATCTTTATTGGTTTCAAAGTATTGTTTGTTATTTTGGAAAAGCGCAGTCGAGCAAAGGTTGAGTGTTTCATCGGTAGCAAATGCCTGCTGCTCTTCGGCGGTAAATGCCAAATCGCGGAAATATTCATTCAACCAATTGGCGCCGTTATAATTCTCATAAACATGGTAAGCGTAATCCAGCACCATATCGCTGACTGCAGTGGTAGTACCATCACCCTGTTCAATCACGCGCCAGGTAATCGGCTCCCACTTGAAGTAGTAGGTGCCGTCAAAAGTATGGTTATTATTTTGGTATTGGTTTTCTTTGTAATTAATGCGCGCGTTATTGACAACAACTTTGCGGTATTTCGCGCCGTGGTAGAAGATATCACCATACTGCATATCCACTAATCCGGCTGCCTTCAAGTACCAAATATCGTTATCAATCTTCACACCCGCAATCTTGCGCGACTCACCGAAACCGAAGCCGTAAAGGTTCATTTCGGCATATTGGTCATCGAGTTCTGCTATCATCGCCTCGTCTGTTACAAGGCTCTGCGGCCACACACCCATTTCAAAGGTGTAGCCCTGTTGATAGTCTGCCAAAGCAGAGCCTGCAATATCGGCAGTGAAATAGGGCTCCTCGTCACCTTTAAGAATGGTTTGGCACACGCCGCAGGTGTAGTAGTAGGTAGCGGGTTTGCCCGCTTCGCCATGTGTGCGCAAGGTTGCAGCGGAGCAGACCTTGGTGTAGGTATGCCCTAAGGCAGAGCCCTCTTTTTGGTAAATGTAATCATTACTTTTGATACCGCAACCACTGCAGGTAAGGTAATACAAACCGTCTTGTGTGCAGGTCGGTTCACGATACACTTCATCCGAGCGCACCGTATATTGGTGCCCGAGGGGTTTATCACCATAATATTCTGATTTTGAGCGATTGCAACGCGAACATTTGTATATAATTCTCCCCCGGACGGTACAAGTTGCCGGTACATCCCTTACAAATTGATAATCGTGACCGAGCGGTTCGGCATATTCTTCTTCATAAGTGTCCTCGCACTGAATACATTTGTAAACCAAGATACCCGCGTGCAAACAGTCCGGCTCTATAGTTTCCACCACTTCATATTGGTGGTAATGTAGCGGTTCGCCGTAGCTGAAAGTTCTGGTTTCGTAGCCTTCCAAATCCTTTATGACCACACCGCACATCGAGCAAGTGTAGTAGTAAGTTGCCGCTGCCGTGTAACTCGCCGGGGTGCACAGCGCTTGGGTGGAAACTACTTTGGAATAGTCGTGGCGCAGCATCGAGCCTTCCACCTCATAAGTGCATTCCTCATTGACCAAACCGCAGTAAATGCAGGCATACGCTGCATAGCCGTTTTCGGTGCAGGTCGGTTCCATCACAAAGGTATCGGACTGCGCGGAAAAATCGTGGTCGACCTTATCGATATATGTATATCTATATCTTCCGCAACGCTCACAAGCATATTTATCATAACCCTTTACTTTACAAGTCGGGTCTTTGTGTTCCACAAAATGGTCATCGTGCCCGAGTGCCGGCAAGGTATCCTGCTTATAGGTATCGCCACATACCGAGCAGCGGTACTCTTTATAGCCGCCTTCGGTACAAGTCGGTTCATGACTTGCTATTAACTGATAAGAATGCTCATGGGTTTGCTCATCATATTCAAAGGTCGGCGCGGGACTACCATCCTCATTGGTTTTAAGCACTTCCCCACAACGCTCGCAGGTGTAGTAATAGGTGGCAGGCCTATCATCTGTTTTCTCTGTGCAAAGCGCTTCTTCCGAAATATCACAAAACGGCTGATGCCCTAATGCCGGTTTGTCTACCTGCTTGTCGGCAGTACAACCGGTATATTTGCAGCGGTAAGTGGTATAGCCGGGCTCCGTACAAGTCGGCGCCACATTTTTGACCACTTTTTCGTAGAGGTGTTCGTGCTCAAAATTTGCATTAAATGTTTTGGCTTTTGTGCCGTCACTTTTTTCTTTAATCACCTTGCCGCAAACAGAGCAGGTGTAGAAGAAAGAAGCGTAGTGGCTCTCTTCATCAATCCACTCATCAAGTGCTGCGAAACTAAGAACCTGTTCGAGAGTGTGCCCGCTTGTGCACTTCTTTTTAATAAAAGTATCCGAGCCGTGGGCATCACAAGTCAGACAGGTGTAGAAGTATGGCCTGTTATCTTCACAATCAACCAACTCGGAAGCCGCAAGCCCGGGCGCCGAAATTTTTCTCAAATAGTGATGCACATGCTCCGTGCTGTAGTTTTCAATCGCTTCACTGCCGGGCAGAACCGTATCGTTGGCAATGGTGATGACAGGTTTGATACCATCAACTCTGTATTTGTAGTAGTCTTCGGTTTTGTCATATACCGCACCACCGGATGTTAAGACACGGTAAACATTTGCCCCATCATCCGAAAGGGTCACCCAGTTTAATTTTCGCTGTGAAGCCTGCTTATCCAGGGTAATAGCGCCTGCCATCAGCGCATAAGCACAGGAGTAGCCGGTGTTCATATAGTGCCCGTAGAGCATACCGCCTTCCGCCAAATCGCCGACAGACGGGATGATAATCAAATCGGTGGTACCGAATTTTTCCATTTCGCACAGTTTCTGCTGTTCGGCAGCACTAAAGGCGTAGTTATAAAACTCGATATTGAGGTAGTCTCTCAAAAATGAGTTTTCCCAAGAAACCGGGTCATCTTGCGAATACGACACAGGTTGCTCATCCAAAATATAGTGCGGGGTGGCAACCACACCGCTCTCACCGACTTGGCAAACAATCCACTCAATCGGCTCCCATTTGTAATAATTAATGTGGGTACCGTTCAAATTGGATGTGCTTAAGCTGCGAAGCGTATCGCTCGGGCGCCAACTATTGGAAACCACTTTTCTGTAGCGGCAGCCGTTGTAATCGATATCTGCATACTGAATATCCGCAAACCCCGCGTAATTCGCTTTTTGTAATTGCGTATACTGTGTGGCTGAACCATAGGTATAACCGAAACTGCGCAACTCGGCAGGCTGACTGTCAAGCGCGGCAATCAGGTCAACATCCGTAACAGAGCTCTGCGGCCAATAACCGAGAGTAAAACTGTCATAGAGTTTTAACTGCCCCGCTGTTTGCGGTTCGCCTTCTTCGGCATAGGAAGTCAGTGAAAGCGGAAAAGCGCTGACTAATAATGCCGCAATTAAAAGAAATGATAATAACTTTTTCATATTCATTCCTCCAATCTATGTATCTTCTCACAAACAAATGGTTTTTCCTCTTACAATTTATTCTATTTTATAACAATATTCAATAGGCATTGTAAAAGTAGTGAAAAATCACGTAAAATTGATAATTTTTGAGGTATATAAATCAAAAATCAAGCCACAATTCTACTGCAATATGCAGTATTCTCTATAATTATTTTACTGCAATTTGCGGTAAATGTCAATACACTGTTTTGCAGTAGAATATAATCTACTTGGAGGGTGAAAATATGCTGTACCAACACATTAGAGATTTGAGAGAAGACGCCGATTTATCGCAGGCGCAAATGGCAAAAATACTCAACTGCTCGCAGCAGGTGTATTCCAATTATGAATTGGGTCAGCGCGATATTCCCACTGCCGTTTTGATTGAGCTTGCCAAATTTCACGACACCACCACCGACTACATTTTAGGCATTACCGATAAGCGATAAAAAAGGGCTGTCAAACAGTCCTTTTTTATCGCAGTTGCAAACATTGTTTGCAGTTGTTCGTTTCACTCACAGTTGCACTTCGTGCAGTTGTGTTCATCTGCAACAGCTGTTTTAACAAGCAATTGTGAACACAGTAAACAACCGCGAAAAACGCAAGCAACAGCGCATAGCATGCACAAAATAAAAGGTAGCCTCACTACTGAGGCTACCTTTTATTATATTACATTATTTATCGCTTTCCCCCGCTGCTTCGGCTGCGGGTACTTCTTCGAGAATACCGATTCTCTCATATTCCCCTGCAATCTGCGCATTAAATGCCTTTACCCTATCGGCAATGGGTTTAATGCGGTCTCTGTCGTAGGTAAGCAGACCGTTAACTTCGTTTTCCACATCGGAAACCTCGGTATAAACGACAGCGCTTAAGCCCTTGGGAATAAGCGGCAGCAGCTGCCCTAAGTACAGTTTCTCTAATTTCGAAGTCAACTGCTCGGGCGACTTAAACATTCTGTAGCCGAAAGCGGATTTCGGGCACCAGGTATGGCTCGCCGTCTTCAGCGAATAGCCGCCGAACTCGGAAATAACATAAGCTCTGTTGTCGGGCTGATGAATTTTGAGCGGCAGAATATAAATATGCGTGCTGCGCATATCGCCTTCATACTGGTCGTACCAACCGCTGGCGTGGTCTACCAAGCGAGAGGGGTCATAGCGCTTGACTGCCTTGGCGATGCGCTTGGCATCAAACTGCCCCCACGCTTCGTTGAAGGGCACCCAACAGCAAATAGAGGTGCTGTTATAAAGGGCATCCATCATCTCGTAACTTTCAACCTCGTGCTGGTCGCGCCACTCTTTTTCACCGCGGCTGAGCACCTTATATGCCTTCTCGGTGGTATCTTTAAAGCGGTTCTTGAGCCCCAAGTGGGTTTGGATATTTGCCTTGATACCGGCATAGTACACGCCGACCTCTTTACCGCCGGAAACCATATCCTGCCACACAAGCATACCGATTTTATCGCAGTGGTAGTACCAGCGCGCGCTCTCCACCTTAATGTGCTTTCTGAGCATATTAAAGCCCAAATCCTTCATGGTTTGGATATCGTAAACCAGCGCTTCATCGCAGGGTTGGGTATAAATACCATCCGGCCAAAAGCCCTGGTCAAGCAAACCGTTCATAAAATAAGGTTTATTATTTAAGAACAGGCGCGGTGTGCCGTTTTTATCGTTTTCCATCGAGAATTTGCGCATACCGACATAGCTCTTAACCGTATCGGTAACCACATCACCCTCTTTGATGGTGATTTTAACATCATACAAGAAGGGGTTTTCCGGCGACCACAGCTGCATATCGTTGAGCACCACATTAAATTCATCTAATTTAGATGTTGCGGTTGCCACAATTTTGTCGTCATGAAATACTTCTACTTCGATAGAAGTGTTGATGGTTTTATTGGCAATATCGGTTCTAAAGGCAATATTGCCGTTGTCGATATCGGGCACCATCTTAAAACTCTTTAAGTAAGTCGGGTCGACCGGCTCCACCCACACAGTCTGCCAAATGCCGCTGGTGGGTTGGTACCAAAAGCCGTGGGTGGTCAAAGACTGCTTGCCCCTATCCTGCCAACCGTGGTCAGTGGGGTCGTAAACAGCCACTTTGAGCTCGTTGGGACCTGCCTGCAGTGCATCGGTAATATCGACCGTAATCGGGGTGTAGCCGCCTTTGTGCATGCAAAGCGACTGCCCGTTGATGTAGATTTCACTCTCCCAGTCAATGGCACCGAAGTGCAGCAAAATGCGCTTGCCTTCCCACTCCTGCGGGATTTCAAGCGAGCGGCGGTACCACAGCTTATCTTTTTCGGTGAGCACTCTCATTACGCCCGAAATCGGCGATTCTACGCCAAAAGGCACCAAAATCTCACCCTCAAATTCGGTGACATCTCTCTGCTCTTTGGGAACAATCGCATACTCCCAAAGCCCGTTGAGGTTTTGCCAATCGCTTCTTTCAAACTGCGGTGTGGGGTATTCGGGCAATACATTTTCAGGGTCAATGTCTTTCGCCCAACGCGTTTTGATTAAATCCCCTTTGACTTCCCAAGCCATATTCTACCTCCTAAAGATTGAAGTTCTTTCTTATTTATCGTGACCCCGCTCGCGAATCACAAAGCGAACCGGAGTACCTTCCAGACCAAACACATCTCTGATTTGGTTCTCAATGTAGCGCTGATAGGAATAGTGAAACAAATCGGCGCGGTTGACAAAGCAGACAAATGTCGGCGGTCTGGTTGAAGCCTGTGTAATGTAATAAATTTTTAAGCGCCTGCCCTTATCGGTCGGCGGCTGCACGCGCGCTTCGGCATCTGCCAGCACATCGTTGAGTTTACCGGTGCTGATGCGCATCGCGTTTTGGTTATCCACAAAAGTAATGAGTTCAAATAACCTGTCTAAACGCAGCCCTGTTTTTGCCGAGATGAAGATAATCGGCGCATAGCTCATAAACGAAAAGTCGTTCATCAACTTTTTGCGGTAAGCGGTCATGGTCTTACCGTCTTTTTCCACAGCATCCCACTTATTGACCGCAATTATACAGCCTTTGCCCTGCTCGAGCGCAATGCCGGCAACCTTGGAATCCTGCTCGGTAAAGCCCTCTACGGCATCAATCATAATCACGCACACATTCGCGCGCTCCACAGCCATCTGCGCGCGCAAAATGCTGTATTTTTCAATTTGATTGTCTACCCGACTTTTGCGGCGCAAACCCGCGGTGTCAATAAAGGTAAACTTACCGTATTCATTTTCAATATAGGTATCGGTCGCATCGCGCGTGGTGCCCGCAATGTCGGAAACAATCGCGCGCTCTTCACCGGCGATTTTATTAACCAGTGAAGATTTTCCCGCATTCGGCTTGCCGATAACCGCGACTTTGACACTTTCATCCTCTTCGCCGCTCTCTTCATCGAAGCCGGGAATATTATCACACACGGCATCGAGCAAATCGCCTGTTCCCAAGCCGTGAACGGAAGAAACGGCAATCGGATCGCCCAAGCCTAAGTTGTAAAATTCGTAAAATTCAGGAGGATTATCTCCTATTCTATCGCATTTATTGATACAAAGCACTACCGGTTTGCCGCTTTTGCGCAGCATAGTGGCAATTTCACTGTCTGCCGCCATAATACCGGAGTTAATGTCACACACAAATACAATCACATCGGCGCTGTCAATCGCCACATTCGCCTGGCGGCGCATCTGCGCCAAAATGACATCCTGGCTCTCGGGCTCAATGCCGCCGGTATCAATTAGCAGCAGCCCGCAGCCGCGCCACTCGCACTCGCCGAAAATGCGGTCGCGCGTGACACCCGGGGTGTCATCGACAATCGAAAGGCGCCTGCCGATTAATTTATTAAACAATGTGGACTTGCCGACATTCGGTCTGCCCACTATCGCAATAACGGGTTTCATTCGTTCTCTCCCAATATTTCTTCGAGTAAACTTTCGCCGCTCTGCTCCACGGCAACAATCGGCACATTCAGCCTCTGACTGAGCTGCGCCGGTGTCATATCATCCAAAAATACCGCTTCATCATTTTTGAGCATGGATTTCGGAATCAACAGCTTTTCGCCCAGGTCTTTGCCCTCAAATTCTTTTAATAAATCCGACCCGGTTAACAGACCGGAAACGGTAATTTGAGAGCCGAAAAAACGATTTGGCACCGCGACAACATTAACAGAAATATTGTACCATTTTTTCTTTAATAAATCAATAAGATAATCTAATAACGGTGCGGCTGCCGCCCCTGCCGCCAAGGTTATATGCGCCTGCTTATCGCCGCCGCTGCTTGCCGCGAGCGCTTCGGTAAATTCTTCACGCAGCAGCGCCCACATACCTACGCCGTTTTCCAGCTGCGGGTAATCCTCATACGCTTGAGCGGGCGGGATTTCCCTGCCGGCTTTCAGGTAAAATTCATCTGCCGCAAAGACAAGGCGGGTGCCGCACTTCTCCAAAAAGCGCTGTTGATAGCTCTCGATAATATCAAGCACTTCGCCCGCAGTTTCGGGTGTATAGCCCTTTAGCGGGTACAGCCCCTCACGGTAGTCGGTTAAACCGACCGGCACGCAGGCAATTGACTGCAGTTCGGGCGCAAGCTTTGCCAATTCTTCGAGCGAATATTTAAGCTCTTCCCCATCGTTAATACCGGGGCACAGCACAAGCTGCGCATTCATCGCAATACCGCCGGCTTTGAGCTTATCTAAATACTTCAAAACTTTGCCGGCGCGCGCATTGCCCATCATCTTCACGCGCAGTGCTTCATTCATGGTGTGCACCGAAACATTGACAGGCGAAATGTGCATTTTTATAATGCGCTCAATTTCCCTTTCGGAAATGTTGGTTAAGGTCATGTAGTTGCCGAAAAGGAAAGAAAGGCGCGCATCATCATCTTTAAAATAGAGCGTTTCGCGCATGCCCTTCGGCAGTTGGTCAATAAAGCAAAAGATACATTTATTGGCGCAGCTGCGCTCTTTATCCATCATAAAGTTCTCAAACTGCAAGCCGATATCGTCATACTCATTTTTGCGCAGTTTGACTGTTTTTTGCTTGCGCTTGTTCTCGCTTTCAAAGACCAATTCCAGCTGCTCATCGGCAATATAAAAGTTATAATCCAAAAAGTCATGTATCTCGTTCCCGTTAACGGAAACAAGCTGCATACCTGCTTTGACTTTTCTTCTAAGCGGAGAGTGCTTCTCCACGCCGATGATTTTAACGCTCATAATTTCCTTTCCAAATAAGGATTTGTGGAGCCCTTGCGGCTCCCAAATCCTTATTTGAGTGTTCAGTGTTCAGTGTTTAGTGTTCAGTCGCAAGGCTACGCCTTGCATTTTTTTGAAACCGCCCTATCAAGGGCGGTGCGCGCATAGCGCGCGGTGGGTGAAACTGA
>JAFRJB010000009.1 GCA_017432485.1 Clostridia bacterium | reverse complement strand
TTCCTTTTGGTGCGGCGTTTGCCGCACGTTAAAATCGGGTGAGGGCAGAGCCCTCCCACACTTATTCACTATTCCTTTTTACTTATTACTTCAAATAAGGATTTGCGCGCTCAAAGAGCGCGACAAATCCTTATTTGTCTAATATCTTATCCGCCACATACAAGCCCTGTGCGCCTGCCTGCGAAAGCGAGCGGGTAACAGAAGCGCCGTCGCCGATACAATAAATATCTTGCGCAATTTCAAACTCGGCATTCATAAATTTCGGTCTTGCCGAATAATACTTGCACTCCGCACCGTATAACAGCGTATCTCTGTTGGCGGTGCCGGGTGCGATTTTATCGAGCGCATAAATCGTTTCAATAATATTATCCAACTGCCGCTTGGGCATGCACAGGCTCAAATCGCCGGGGGTGGCATTGAGCGTGGGAATCGTTGTAGACTGACTCAAGCGGTGCGCATTGGTGCGCTTGCCTTCTACCAAATCACCGAAGCGCTGCACAATAACACTGCCGCCGCTGACCATATTTGCCAGGCGCGCAATCTGCTTAGCGTAGGCAATCGGCTGATTGAACGGCTCGGTAAAGTTTTGGGTCGATAAAATGGCAAAGTTTGAATTTTTGGTTTTGAGCTTTTCTTCGGAATTGGCGTGACCGTTGACGGTCAAAATCCCGTTGGAGTTTTCCATCACCACTTCGCCGCCGGAATTGAAGCAGAACATTCTGGTTTTGTCGCCGTAGGTCTTGGTGCGGTAGACAATTTTCGGCTCATAAATCTGCCGGGAAATGTCTTCCCAAATCACGCGCGGCAGTTCCACGCGCACACCGATATCCACCTGCGAGTTGGAAAGCTCAATCCCGTTTTCTTGGCAAAACTGCGCAAGCCACGAGGAACCGACTCTGCCCACAGCAAGCACTAATTTTCCGTAGGCATAGCTTTCTCCCTGCACCTGAATGGTCTTGTTTTGAATATCAATCGCTTCGACTTTTGCATTGGTGTGAATATCCACCTTTTCCTTGAGGATATCCACCAATTTTGTCATAATACGCAGGTTTCCGTCGGTACCGAAGTGCACCACTTCGCCCTGCAGCATATGTAAATCGTATTTAATCGCTTCCGTCTTCAAAGCATCATTGGGTGCATAGACTTTATGCTTATCATCCAGCGGCTTTAAAATGTCATAAACCTGGTACTGGTAAGCGAGCGCCTGATCATGCCCGATGTATTCCTGCAGCCAGCCGCCGTATTCGGTGGTGATATTAAACTTTCCGTCCGAAAACGCGCCTGCGCCGGCAATACCGCTCATAATGGCACAGCTCTTACAGTGAATGCACTTGTCTGCCTTGCCCTCAACAATGGGGCACTTTCTGTTTTCGAGGCTTGCTCCCTGCTCAAAAATCGCAACCGAGGGGGTATTTTCCCCTTCGATTAAGCGCTTGGCAGTCATCAAACCGCCGATGCCGCCGCCGACAATAATCACATCATATTGTTTCATATACTTTTCCTCTTCTAATTTTTAAAACTGTGGATAGGTGCGGGAATTCTGCCTTTTCTGCCGATAAACTGCGCGGGTGAATGGGGATTGACCGGCATAATCGGTGCCGCGCCCAAAAGTCCCCCGAATTCCACGCTTTCGCCGACACCCTTGCCGCAAACGGGAATAATGCGAACCGCTGTGGTCTTTTGGTTGACCATACCGATTGCCGCTTCATCGGCAATGATGCCGGAAAGGGTCGCGGCGGGGGTATCGCCTGCTACGGCTATCATATCTAAACCTACGGAACATACGCAGGTCATTGCTTCTAATTTTTCAATGCTCAGCGCGCCGACATTGACCGCATCAATCATGCCTTGGTCTTCGCTGACGGGGATAAACGCACCCGAGAGCCCGCCGACATAGCTGGATGCCATCACGCCGCCTTTTTTGACTTGGTCATTGAGCATGGCAAGCGCCGCTGTCGTGCCGGGGGCGCCGACACGCTCTAAACCGATTTCTTCGAGTATCTCGGCAACCGAGTCGCCGACTGCCGGCGTGGGAGCCAGAGAAAGGTCGATAATGCCGAACGGCACACCCAAGCGCCGAGACGCTTCCTGCGCCACCAACTGCCCGACTCTTGTAATCTTAAACGCGGTTTTCTTAATCGTTTCGCACAGCACTTCAAAGCTTTCGCCGCGCACTTTTTCTACCGCGGTTTTGACCACACCGGGGCCGCTGACACCGACATTGATAATCGTATCCGCCTCGGTGACCCCGTGAAAAGCGCCTGCCATAAAGGGGTTATCATCCGGCGCGTTGCACAGCACCACCAGCTTGGCGCAGCCGATACTGTCGCGCTCTTTTGTTAACTCTGCCGTGCGCTTAATGACTTCACCCATCAGGCGAATGGCATCCATATCCATACCGGTTTTGGTGGAGCCGACATTGACGGAAGCGCAAATGCGCTCGGTGCCTGCCAACGCTTCGGGAATGGAAAGGATTAAGTTTTCATCTGCCTTGGTCATGCCTTTGGATACCAGTGCACTGTAACCGCCCAGGAAATTGACACCGACTTCTTTTGCCGCCTTGTCGAGCGTTTTGGCTATCTTGACAAAGTCTTCCGGGCAGCGGCACGCCGCGCCGCCGACAAGGGCAATGGGTGTGACGGAAATGCGCTTATTGACAATCGGCACCCCGAAATCGCGCTCAATCGCTTCGCCGGTCTCGACAAGTTTGCCGGCACAGCGCGTGATTTTGCGGTAAATATTGGCACAGAGCACATTCACATCGCTGTCGCAGCAATCCAGCAGGCTGATGCCCATGGTAATGGTGCGCACATCGAGATTTTCGTGCTCTATCATTTTATTGGTTTCAATGACTTCGTTTCTGCTAATCATAGTGTTTCTCGTTTTCTGTTGTTTGTTTTTCTAAATTCTGTGCATCTGCTCGAATATCTCGGAGCTTTGGCAGTTGATTTGCACGCCGATGCCTTCGCCGAGGGCTTTTAAATCATCGCCCACATCACCGGCGGTTTTTGCGGTCGCGGTTGCATCAACAACCATCATCATATTAAACCAACCGTCTACAATCGTTTGGGAAATATCCAAAATATTAATTTTATTGTCGCTTAAATAAGTGCAAACCTTTGCAATAATGCCGACGGTATCTTTGCCGACAACGGTAATAATCATCTTTTTCATTTCTTACTCCTGTTCTTCTTGCTCTGCCGCGCTTTGCCTGTCGCGAATACTTTCCGGAAAGGTGTCATGCACTTCCACTTTTTTGGTGCGCATCCACAGCGAGGGGGTTACCAAAAGGGTATAACCGCAGCCGCTCTCGCACAGCCAGTCATGCATCGGTGCTTCCGGCAAACCGAAAAAGGATAATATCCACATCAGCACACCGCCGTGGGTCACGATTGCCGACTCGGTGGTGCCGGTTTTAATCAACCCGTCTACCACCTTTTCAAAGTCAATCGCCACGCGCGCTTTAAAGTGGTTGTTGCTCTCGCCGAAGGGCGGTGCGGCATCGCCGCTGTCACCGAGCCAGCGTTCAAACGCTTCATTGCCTTTAAGCTCCTCGGCGGTAAAGCCTTCAAACTCGCCGAAATCATACTCGGTAAAGTTCGGTATTTCAACCATCGGCGCACCGGGGAAAAGCATTGCCGCTGTTTGCTTGCAGCGCTGCAGCGGGCTTGTAAAGACCGCCTGCACCGGCGGGTATGTAAAGGTTTCTTTAAAATACTTGAGCTGCTCGATGCCCTTGTCGCACACCGGCACATCGTCTCTGCCCAAATACCTGCCCTGCAGGTTTGCTTCTGTCAGCCCGCAGCGCACCAGGTGAATTTTATAGGTTTTCATCTTAGCACCTCAAAAAGCGCTACACCCAGTGCTCCAATCACACTTAATAAGGAGCAGATAGCATATACTCTCGCCCACTTTTTACTCTCGGTTTCGGAGGCTTTGAGCACTTCGGCCTCGTTATATTCTTCGCCGGTATCCAGCACAAAATCTTTGACTTTTTTGAGCATGGGCGCATACTTTTCATCGCCCAGCGGCAAAACAATGATTTTGTGCGGGCTGGTGCTGACAGCATAGCCGGAATAGAAACCGTCTTCCGAGCGGAAGACCACATTGCCGTTCATAAATTGGTAGTAGAGTTCGTGGGCATCCTTATCCTGCTCAAGCACCATTGCTTTGATGGCTTCATTGTCATAAAACTCGCCCTTGAGCACAATGGAAAGGGCTTTTTTAAGTTTCAGGTAATACTTGTTGGTCACACCGATAACCACCACATTCTCCTCATCGAGCGCCGCGGAAAGTGCCGCGATTAAGCTCTTGACACTGTACTGCGGCGGCGCAGGGTTGACTTTAAAATCCTCGTTGAGCCTGCGCGCCAAGGTGGTTGCGGCGGTAAAGTCCACCGCTTTGGTTTTGTCAATAAACGGAATAAATTTCATAATCCACTTCCTCTATTCTAAACAACTATTGTCTTGCCAAACTAAATGTATCTCATGCAACACGCCGTGTTGCCATCGCGAATTTCGCATTAATCCGCATAAGGTTCCCACTGTGTATCGTCTTTAAAGGGGTTGGCTTCTCCCTTTTTATCATAATAGCCTTGCGGGAATTTTATGTCGGAATTTGCCGTAGCCCCATCCGCATTCACTTTTTCACTCTCCCCGTCACGCACCAGGCGGGCGACAACCACAAACCTGCCCTCTTCAATCTCCGACTTGTCGCAGGTAGAGAGCGTAAGCAGCACATCATTTTCATTAACATCCACCGCGGGGTGAATGTAGCTGCGCTTTTTAAGCTCTTCCAAATATGTCGGGAAGTTTTCGGGGTAACAGTCAACAAAATTGTATTCTAAAGTGTAGCCGTTATCCAAATCGGGGGTGCTGTTGACCAAAAATGCGGCGATAATTTTCCACTTGGTGTCGCCGTAAATCGTGTTAAATTCAATGAGCGGGTGCGTTTTATAAAAAGCAAGGTCGCGGTACTCCAACAGCTCGGCAAAGACCATATTGTCGAGCATATTGTGCCCGTAAACGGTGGTGTTCTTATCGGCATCCACCAAGTTGATTTTTTTACCCGCAATCAGGTTTTTGAGTTTGTTTCTGTAATCCAAAAAGGGGTTGCCGTAAACGGAGTAATTGCCGTAAAAATCTTTTCTTAAATAGGTTTCATTGTCACCGGTCTGCACCACCGGCACATCAATGCCCGTGTCTTGAATGCGCAGCCAGCCGATAAAGTCCTGATTGATTTTGCGCAAATCTTTAAACTTTTCGAGTTTCCCGTCTTTGTCGACAGCATCACTGTCGCTGACCAATTCCGAGAGCTGTTTGGTGTCGCTATACTGCTTTCTCTGCGCAAAGCGGTTCGCAAAATAGATGGCGCACACAATCAGTGCCGCAATGGAAATGAGAAAAACAATTTTGCGCACAATTTCCCCCGCACTGTCCCCTTTCCACGGGAACAGAAACTTCAAAATGCGCACAAAGATATTCGGTTTCTTTTGTTCAGCCATCAATCGTTTCCTTTACAAGTTCAAATGCCTTTCGGGCAAAAAGTTTTCTGTTTTCGGCTCTGTCTGTGAGCCCTGTTTGGTAACAAACCACAGTGGTTTGGTTTTGGTAATAAATGCCGATATAGCAGGTACCGACCGGTTTTGCGGCAGTGCCGCCGGTGGGCCCGGCAATACCGGTAGTCGCAAGCCCTATATCCGCGCCGGCATTTTTAGCGGCGCACTGTGCCATTTCGCGCGCGGTCGGTTCGCTCACCGCGCCGTAGGTTTCCACCGTTGCGCGCTGCACACCCAACTGCCCCCATTTTATCTCATTTGCGTAGGAGACAATGCCGTAGTCAAACACTTCGCTGGCACCGGCAACATCGGTAATACTCTTGGCGAGTAAGCCGCCCGTGCAGCTCTCTGCGGTCGCAATTTTGAGCCCCTTTTCCATTAAAAGGGCAACGACTTCTTCGTGTATCTTCATCCGACAACTACCACCTTTGTGCCTTCGAGCGCTTCGGCAATCATCTGCGACCAATCCGTTTTGCTCTGTGCTTTGCGCACTTCTTCCAACTGCGGCTTGGTGTTCGGGTGCTTCGGTGTAAAGACCGTGCAGCAGTCTTCATACGGCAAAATAGAGGTTTCAAAGGTATCTATCTTGCGCGCTATCTCGACAATATCGTTTTTATCCATCCCGATAAGCGGGCGCAAAATCGGCATCACCGCCGCATCATCCGTGCAGGCGAGCGCCATCAGCGTTTGGCTTGCCACCTGCCCGAGGCTCTCACCGGTCACGAGCGCTTTGGCACCGTGCTGCGCGGCAATGGTGCCTGCGATTTCCATCATCAGGCGGCGCATAATAATGGTGAAATACTCTTGAGGGCACTTGTCGCGAATGGTTTCCTGAATTTTGGTAAAGGGCACGATATAAAGCTCTACCCTGCCCGCATATGCCGCCACCTTTTCGGTGAGGGTTTTGACCTTGTTTTCCGCCAGCTCGCTGGTGTAGGGCGGCGCCGCAAAGTGCACCGCGCACAATTCAAGCCCGCGCCGCGCCATCATATAGGCGGCTACGGGGCTGTCTATCCCGCCGCTCATGAGTACGGCACCTCTGCCGGAAGTGCCGACCGGCATCCCGCCGGCGCCCTTGAGCTGGTTGCCGCGAATATATGCCTCTTTATCGCGAATTTCAATGGTAATGACCAAATCGGGGTTGTGCACATCCACCTTTAAAAAGGGGTAGTTCTCCAACATCACCGCGCCGATTTCGCGGCTGATTTCGGGGCTCTTAAGCGGGAACTGCTTGTCGCTGCGCTTGGCTTCCACCTTAAAGGTTTTGTAAGCGTAAATCGACTGCGCAAAGTATTCCACACAGAGTTTTTTAATCTGCTCAAAATCTTTCGGCGCCACTGCCGCTCTTGAATACGCGGCGATGCCGAAAATCTTGCCGATGCGCTCCACCGCCTGCTCTAAATCAAAATCTTCGCTGTCGGGGTAGAGTGTAACGGTGGACTGGCTTTTGTAAAATGTTACCTTTCCCAAATCCGCCAGCCTGCGGCGAATGTTTTTGAGCATCTTATCTTCAAACACGGAACGGTTGAGCCCTTTGAGAGCCAACTCTCCGTTTTTAATCAAAATAATTTCTTTCATGAGGTCCTTTCATGTGCCAACGTATTTAAGGCGCGCTGCATCTGCTCTGTGAGCACATCAATTTGCGCCGTGGTGTTTAGGTGAGAAAAGCTCAGGCGAATGGCAGAGTCCGCCACCGCTTTGTCGCTTGTAATCGCACTTAACACGTGGCTGGGTTTGCCTTTTGCGCAAGCGCTGCCGGCGGCAACGCAAATGCCCTGCGCCGATAAGAAGTTGAGCAACACTTCGCTGCGATAACCGGGCAGCGAGAAATTGAGAATGTATTCACTCGCGGCGGCATCGCTGTTAAAGACAATACCGGGCAATTTCTCTAATTGTTCCGCCGCATAGGCTTTGATTGCTTTGACAACTTGGCTGTATTCTTCACAGCGGTACGCTTCGACCGCCGCTGCAAAACCCGCAATGAGCGCCGTTGCCTGGGTGCCGGGGCGAATTTTGCCCTCCTGCTCGCCGCCGTATACCTGCGGCACGATGCGCGTACCTTTTTTGATGTACAGCGCACCGACCCCTTTGGGCCCGAAAATCTTGTGGGCGCTGATGCTGATTAGATCGGCACCGAGCGCCGCGGCGCGAAACTCTTTTTTGCAAAACGCCTGCACACAGTCGCAGTGAAACAGCGCCGGGGAGCGCTTTGCCTGTATGATAGCTTTAACTGCCGCGACCGGCAGCACGGTACCGAGCTCATTATTGATATACATCATACTCACCAATATGGTGTTTTCATCAATCGCTTCTGCCAGCTGCGCCGGGGTAATGTTGCCGTGGCGGTCAGGCTGTAAATACACCACCTCATACCCGCGCGCTTCGAGTTGCTTCGCGCTCTCAAAAACAGAGGCGTGCTCGATGGCGGAGACAACAATTCTTTTTTTGTTGCGGTATTTTTTGGCGGCTTCTACCGCGCCGAAAACAGCAAGGTGATTGGCTTCGGTTCCACCGGAGGTGAAGAAGATTTCTTCTTTGCTGCAGCCGAGAGCGCCGGCAATCACCGCGCGGTGCTGCTCGAGTGCGCCTGCGGCTTCCACACCTGCAAAGTGGCGGGAAGAGGGGTTGGCAAATTGCTGCAGCATTGCCTGCTGCACGGCTGCGGCTGCCGGTTCGCACACCGGTGTAGTCGCCGCCGTATCCAAATAAATCATGGCTACACCCTCCTTTCGAAGCACAGTTATAATTATTATATCATAATATATAAAATTTTTCTATAAAATTTATAAATTTTTTATGAATTTTTTGATTTTTGCGATATTCTCATTCTTTGTGTTTTTATACAAAATACACACTAATAAACAAAAAAGTTTGTAACAAAATACACAAAAAACACCTTGCAAATTCCATTTATTAATGTTATTATATTATAAATAAACACAACCAACAGATTTTTATGCTGTTTTTAAGGAGAATTCTATGGCAAACAAGCAAAGAGACACTGTTCCCGAATACTTATTTAATGAGGGAAAGAACTACCGCGCATTTGACTTCCTGGGCTGCCATTTTGAAGACGGCGGCGCCGTCTTCCGCGTATGGGCGCCCAACGCAGCCGCCGTGAGCGTTTGCGGTGATTTCAACGGCTGGAACGGCTATGAAAACATCATGTACCGCTTGGGCGACAGCGGCATTTGGGAATGCCGGGTAGAAAACGCGCAGATTTGGGATGCTTATAAATACGCCGTCACCGGTCAAAACGGTGAAACGCATATGAAAGCCGACCCCTTCGCCTTCCACGCGGAAACCGCCCCTGCCAACGCTTCCAAGGTCTATGACCTTGAGGGCTATGAGTGGAGCGACAAAAAGTGGATTAACAAGCGCAACCGCATCAACATCTACGAGCAGCCCATTAACATTTATGAAATTAATGCCGGCTCCTGGAAACAGAATAAAGACGGTTCCTATTTCTCTTACCGCATGCTGGCGGATGAACTGGTTCCCTATGTCAAGAATATGGGCTACAACTACATTGAGATGATGCCCGTGCTGGAGTTCCCGTTTGACGGCTCTTGGGGCTATCAGGTAACCGGCTACTTTGCCGCCACCTCCCGCTACGGCACGCCGAAAGACTTGATGTATTTTATCGACAAATGCCACCAAAACGACATCGGTGTAATTATCGATTGGGTACCGGCGCACTTTCCTAAGGATGAACACGGTCTGTATGAGTTTGACGGCACCTGCCAATATGAATACGCCGACCCGCTCAAAATGGAGCACAAGGATTGGGGTACGCGCGTGTTTGATTACGCAAAACCGCAAGTGCGCTCCTTCCTCATCTCCTCGGCGATGTTCTGGATTGAAAAATACCATTTCGACGGCATTCGCATGGACGCCGTGGCAAGTATGCTCTACCTCGACTACTGCCGCAAAGCCGGCGAGTGGCGCCCGAATATTCACGGCGGCAAAGAGAACCTGGAAGCGGTTGATTTTATTCAAAACCTCAACCGGGCAGTCTTTGAAAAATTCGGCGGCGGCATTATGATGATTGCCGAAGAGAGCACCGACTGGCCGATGGTCACCAAACCGATTGATGACGGCGGCTTGGGCTTCAACTTCAAATGGAATATGGGCTGGATGAACGATGTCTTAAGCTACATCAAAATGGACCCGCTCGGCAGAAGCTACAACCACTCCAAAGTGACCTTCTCGCTGATGTATGCCTTTAATGAAAACTTCATTCTCCCGATTTCTCACGATGAAGTTGTACACGGCAAGGGTTCCCTGCTCAATAAACAGCCGGGTTATTATGAAGACAAGTTCTCCGGTTTAAAAGCCTTCTTGGGCTATATGATGAGCCACCCGGGCAAAAAACTGCTGTTTATGGGCGCGGAGTTCGGGCAGTTTGTGGAGTGGAAATACAAAGAGGGCTTGGATTGGCTCTTGCTCGACTACCCGATTCACCAAGGCACCAAAAACTTTGTGCGCGAGCTCAACCACTACTATTTAGACCACTCTCAAATGTGGCAAATTGACTATTCGTGGGATGGTTTTCGCTGGATTAATGCGGATGATAACAATTCTTCCGTTCTCTCCTATGTGCGCAAAGACAAGGAAGGCCACCAAACCATTGTGCTCATCAACTTTACACCGGTTACCCGCAATGACTACACCATCGGCGTAGAGCAATACGGCAGCTACAAATTAGTGCTCAACAGTGATGAAGCACGTTTCGGCGGCTGGGGCAACACGGTGCGCCAAAGCTTTGACGCACGCGTGCAGGAGTCCGACGGGTTCCCCTACGCGATTGATGTCGATATTCCCGGGCTTTCGGTGCTGTATATCGAGTTGGAAAAGCTCAAAAAGCTCCCCGCACCGAAGAAGAGCACGGCGGCAAAAAAGCCCGCAGCCAAAAAAGCGGTAGCGAAAAAACCCGCCGCAAAGAAACCGGCAGCCAAAAAGGCACCGGCAAAGAAGAGTAAATAAGATGCACCCGCATTCGATGAAATAGAAAATCAAATAGAACCATTACTACCGTTGAAACGAAGCGACATCGGTTTTGCTTGAGGGTGCTTTGCATTTGTGCTGCTGTTTGTCAAAATAGGCGCCGGCATACTTTGTGTATTCCAAGCCTCATTTTGGCGAGGAGCAGTGCGAAGGCAAGGTGCCGGCAGGTAAAACAGACTGTCGGTGAGGTTCAACAAACAAAAGGAGGAATACATACATGAAAAAAATCGAGTGTCTTGCGATGCTCTTGGCGGGCGGCCAGGGCAGCCGCCTCGGCTTGCTGACCAAGAAAGTGGCAAAGCCCGCTGTGGCTTACGGCGGTAAGTACAGGATTATCGACTTCCCGCTCTCCAACTGTGTCAACTCCGGCATTGAGACCGTAGGCGTGTTGACACAGTACCAACCGTTAGAGCTCAACGAATACCTCGGCAACGGTAATGCTTGGGATTTAGACAGAGCCAACGGCGGTCTGCACATCCTCTCTCCTTACCAGCAGATTGAAGGCACGGAGTGGTACAAAAATACCGCGAATGCCATTTACCAAAATATCAACTTTATCGACCGCTATAATCCCGAGTATGTGGCAGTGCTTTCCGGCGACCACATCTATAAGATGGATTACAACGAAATGCTGCAATTCCACAAAGACCACGAAGCTGTCTGCACGATTGCGGTCATGGAAGTGCCGTGGGAAGAAGCGCCGCGTTTCGGCATTATGAATACCAACGACGATTGGTCGATTTACGAATTCCAGGAGAAACCCGCCGAGCCGAAATCCAACAAGGCTTCCATGGGTGTTTACATCTTCTCTTGGAAAGAGTTGCGCGCGTACTTAATCGCCGATGAAAATGACCCGAACTCCAAACACGATTTCGGTCAAAACATCATCCCCGCGATGCTTGATGACGGCAAGAAACTCATGGCTTACCCCTTTGAAGGCTATTGGAAGGATGTCGGCACGATTTCTTCGCTGTGGGAAGCCAACCTTGACTTAATCAACCCGAATGTGGATTTGGATTTGAGCGACAGCTCTTGGAAAATCTACTCCAACAGCCCGATTGCACCGCCGCACTTTATGGATGAAAACGCCTATGTGCAAAATTCCGTTGTGGCAGAAGGCTGCTACATCGGCGGCAGTGTCGAGTCGAGTGTCATTTCTTCAAATGTGGAAATTGAACAGGGCGCAGAGGTAATCGACAGCGTGATTATGCCCGGCGCCACCATCAAAAAAGGCGCCAAAGTGCTCTACTCGATTGTTGCGGAAAACGCGGTGATTGAAGAGCAGGCGCAGGTCGGCGAACTGCCCGAAAACCTGGAACCCGGCGCTTGGGATGTGGCAATGGTCGGCCCCAACACCACCGTTGCCAAAGGCGAAAAGGTAAAAGCGGGCGAATCTTACGGTAATAAGGAGGACAACTAAGATGCAGGGAAATGATGTTTTCGGAATTATCTTCTCCAATACAAACGATGAAGCGTTAAGCGAAATGACCAATCTGAGAACGATGGGCTCCATTCCCGTTGCCGCCAGGTACAGAATGATTGACTTCCCGCTCTCCTCGATGGTCAACGCCAATATTACCAAAGTCGGTATTATTACCAAAAGCAACTACCAATCCTTAATGGACCACATCGGCAGCGGCAAACCTTGGGATCTCTCAAGAAAGAATGACGGTATCTTTATGCTCCCGCCCTTCGGTTTGGGCTCACTGGGCATGTACCATTCCCGCACCGAAGCGCTCAACGGCGCGATGGATTTCATCACCAAGAGCGATGAGAAGTATGTCATCATTGCCGACTCCAATTTGGTTGCCAATGTCGATTACAGCGCGCTGATTAAAACACACTTGAAAAACGGCGCCGATATCACCGTTGTTTCCGCGGACTGTGTGCCGCCGGCAAATGTCGGCAAGCAGGTGCAGCTGATTACCGATGAAAACGGCAAGGTGCAGGAAGCAAACATCATCACCGGCGGCGGTGAGAAAACCGAATGCTCCTTGGGCATTTACATTATGGAGCGCTACCTGCTCATCCGCCTGATTAATGAAGGTATGACCAAAGAAAGACCTTCCTTTAAGCGCTTGAGCATTATCGATAATATCGGCAAACTCAAGATTTATGCTTGTAAGCACCAGGGCTTCTGCCATATGATTGACGGGCTTTCGACTTACTTTAATGTGAATATGGACTTACTGTCTTATGTCAACCGCAAAGATTTATTTAATTCCGAGCGACCGATTTACACCAAGTCCAAAGACACCATGCCCACCCGCTACGGCTTAGAGAACATTGCCAAGAATGTGCTCATGGCAGACGGCTGCGATATTGAAGGCGAAGTGGAAAATTGCATTATTTCCAGAAATGTGACCGTTTCCAAAGGCGCCAAGGTCAAGAACTGTATTTTAATGCAGGATACCTTTATCGGCGAAGATGCCACGGTGGAATACGCGATTTTGGATAAACACGTGGTAGTCAAACCCGGCAAGAAACTTTGCGGGGCAGATACCTACCCGATTTATATTGCCAAGAGTACCATTCTTTAATGCGGAGTTCGGAATGAGGAATGCGGAATGAGCGGTGGCAAGGCGTTGCCTTGCAATCAAATGTGCCGCAACTCCACTCTCCACTCCTCACTCTCCAAACTAATCATAATAGGAGAAAGACTATGAAAGTTTTATATGTAGCAAGTGAAGCGTTGCCGTTTGTTGCCTCCGGCGGTTTGGCGGATGTGGCAGGTTCCCTGCCCTTTGCGCTGCGCAAAAGGCTCGTCGGCACCCGCGTGGTCATGCCGCTGTATGCCAAAATCAGCGATGAAATGCGCGCCCAAATGAAATACCTGTGTAACTTCCCGGTGCCCGTTTCGTGGCGCATGCAGTATTGCGGTATTTTTGAAGCGCACATCGGCGGTGTGATTTATTACTTTATTGACAACGAGTACTATTTCAAGAGAGATAACCTCTACGGTTACTATGATGATGCCGAGCGCTTTGCCTTCTTCTCAAGAGCCGTGCTCGAAATGCTGGAGCACCTGGATTTCAAGCCCGACATCATTCATTGTAATGACTGGCAGAGTGCCTTAGTTCCCGTTTACTACAGCCTCTACTATGCCCAGCGCGAAAAGTTCTGGGGCATCAAGACTGTCTTTACCATTCACAACATCCAGTACCAAGGGCAGTACGGTATGGAGCTGCTCGGCGACATTGTCGGCATTGATGAATACCACAAGAGCATTATTGAGTATGACGGCTGTGTCAACTTTATGAAAGGCGCTATCGAAACCGCCAATGCCGTGACCACGGTTTCCAATTCCTATGCCAATGAGATTTTGGACCCCTGGTATTCCCACGGCTTAGATACCATCTTAAAACAGCGCTCCTATAAGCTAAGCGGCATTTTAAACGGTATTGATTACGAAAACTATAACCCGGAGACCGACCCGAACATTGCGCAAAATTACAACGCCGAAACCTTTAAAGAGGGCAAGGCGGCTTGCAAGAAGGCGCTGCAGGAAGAACTCGGGCTGCCGCAAAAGGATGTGCCGCTTATCGGCATTGTCACGCGCCTGGTTTCCCACAAGGGCTTGGATTTGGTCAAAGCCGTGTTTGAAGAGCTGCTGTGCACGGAAGATATTCAGGTGGCAGTGCTCGGCTCGGGCGATGCGGAGTATGAAGATTTCTTCCGCTACATTCAGGGCAAGTACCCCGAAAAGTGCGCGGCTGTTATCGGCTTTATTCCGCCGCTTTCCCGCCGCATTTATGCGGGCTGCGATTTGTTCTTAATGCCCAGTAAGAGCGAGCCCTGCGGGCTTTCTCAAATGATTGCGCTGCGCTACGGTACGGTGCCGATTGTCAGAGAAACCGGCGGCTTGCGCGACTCGGTCAAAGACAGCGGTGACGGCGAGGGCAACGGCTTTACCTTTGCCAACTACAATGCCCACGAAATGCTCTACACCATTCGCCGCGGCATTCAAGGTTACTACGCCGAGGGTTGGGATATTTTGGTCAAGCGCGCGATGGAAAGCGACAACACTTGGGCAAAATCTGCCGGCGAATATATCAAACTCTATAAAAGCATACTGTAAAAAAGAGGCTCGGCGCACTGTTGCGCCGAGCTCTTTTTTAGTTTTCAGTGTTCAGTTTTCAGTTTTCAGTAGTGGCGAGTTCGTTAAACCGAACTCGCCTTGCGCAACTCCACTCTTCACTCTCCACACTAAAAAAGGCTGTCACAGACAGCCTTTTTCTACATCATCTTTCCGTGCAGGGTCGGGTCTAATACTTTGGGCACTACCTTAAATGCCTGCTCGGCGCTCTTGACCAAGAACTTGTTGCCGACCATCACTTCAAATGCCGCTACTAAAAATTCGGCAATCGTGCTCACCGCGGGGGTCTCGCCCATTTTCACCGTGATGCTGTCTTCCTCAAAGCGAATGGTCATGGTGCGCGCGCTGACTGCTTCAAGCGGGCGCAGGGAAATGGAAAGTGTGCCGTCTTCATTCCAGCAGCCGATGCCGGCAGTCGTAAAGGGTACGGGACCCAGCTTCAGCTTGCCGTAGCGGTACTCGCCGTCTAAGCCGATGGGTACACACTCTTTAATCTTGCCATCCTGCTCCACCCAATTCATGCGCAGCTCGTTTTCCTGAAATACAAAGCGCAGCCTGTCAATGTTGCCGGTTTTGACCGTGCTCATAAAGGTGATGGGCATCGCGAGCATACTTGCCGGGAAGCCGCTGATGTTACCGACCGGCTTTTTATTGATGTGATACACTTTTTTATTAATGCGCTGCTCGAGTAAAGGTCTGCGCGATCTTTTAGGCAGTTTTTCGAGCGCATAGTCGGCGCAGCGCTGCTGCAGCTCGGCATACACTTCCGGGTTTTCGGGCAGAGGTTCATCGCTGAACGCTGCGGGGAAAATAGAGCAAATCGCATCCATATCCTTTTGCTCAATCGGGCAGGCGGAGGTAGTAATAATCACCGCATCATATTCCGGCAGCCCTAAACCGTGCTGCGAAAACATGCCATCTGCACGGAAACCGCCGATTTCATTCATCCAAAAATGGTAGCCGTAACCTGCCTTGTTATCGGTTTGCAGTTCAATAGAATTGTCTACCTGTTTTTTAGAGGCTTCCTCCACCCAGCGCGCGGGAATTACCTGCTCGCCGTTAAACTTGCCGCCTTGCACATAGCAAAGAATAAATTTTGCCATATCCTCGGTTTTGAGGTACATGCCCCAACCGCCGGCTTCCGTGCCGTTTTGATCGGTTTCCCACAGCGGTGTTTCGATGCCCAAGGGTTCATATAAGCGCGGTGACAGATATTCGTTAACAGTCATATCCGTCAACTTGCGAATCGCAGCGCACAGCATAAAGGAATTTTCATTGCAGTAATTCCAATAGGTGCCGGGCTTTGCATTGAAGGGTGCATTGATATAGTCTTCCACCCAGTCAATTTTTGCCTTGTCCGCCATCAGGTTCATCTGCTTGCCGCTTTGCATGCGCAGCATATGGCGAAGTTTAAGCTCTTCATCATAGGGGTGCGGCTTTTTCTTTGCAGCAAATTCCTCGGGGAAAATATCTTTGAGGCGGGTGTCAAGGCTCAGCGGTTCATTCGTCGCCGGCACTATCACCTTCTCCTCAATCGCAAAGCCGATTGCCGTTGCCGAAAAGGATTTGGAGAACGAGTAAAGTGCGTGCGGAATTTCCGCTGCCATCGGCTTTGCCCAAGCCTCGGCGCACACCTTCCCGTGGCGCAAAATCATAAAGGAATGGTTTTCAATATCCATCCTTTTAAAAGTATCCATCAGCGCAATAATATCTGCCGAAGAAATGCCCACGCTCTCGGGCGTGCAGCGCTCTAATGTTACTGTGTTAGCCATAGTCATACCTCTTCTTCCGATTAATATATTTCATTATACTCCATTTGAGAAAATTTTACAATTTTTTCTCGCCAAGAAAATTTAAGTTTCTGAAATTTGTGTGAAAAATACTTTCTTACAGCCCATTTTTCTTGACAATGCGCTAAAAGGGTGTACAATATAGGTATATTATTTATATAAAGGAGACAGCACCTTGCCAAAGAAAGCAAAACAAATCATTGCTATTGTTGCACTTGCGGCATTTGTTCTCTTCACTGTGTTCGGCACAGTGGGGCTGGTTGTCTCTGTCTCTCACAGCTGTGTGGGTATTCACTGCCCCACTTGTGAAAAAATTACTGTGGTGCAAAATGCGGTCAGCATCCTCAAAGCAGCCGTGATTGTGATTGCCGCGCTGTTGTTTGTGCACGAAACGCTGCGCCTGCTCGCCGCGAAAATGCCGCCGCAGTTTATTCACTTTACAACCGTTACTCTTAAAATTAAGTCAAATAGTTGAGCACCAAGGCATAATTGCGCCCTTTTGTAGGGGCATTATGTCTATTTTTATACCCGTTTAACGAAGAAAGCGAAAAGGAGATTTTACCATGAAAAAAATACTTGCAATAGTTCTCGCGCTCGCATTAGTGCTCGGCTTTGCGGGCTGCGCTAAAAATAAAAACACAACCGAAACCACAACCTCTGCCCCTGCCGATACGGGCAACGCACTCAAAATTGTGTGCACCATTTTCCCGCAGTATGATTTTGTCAGAGCCATCACCAAGGGTGTGAAAGGTGTCGAACTAAAAATGCTCTTGGCGCCCGGTGATGAGAGCCACTCCTACTCTGCCACGCTCGAAGATATTTCCGCCATTGACAGCGCCGATTTATTTATTTATGTCGGCGGTGAGAGCGATGCATGGGTAGCCGAGGTGCTCAAGACCGCTTCCCCGAAGAAGGCGATTGCCCTTGTGGATTTGGTCAAAACGCTCGAAGAGAGTGATGACGGCATTCTCGCGGCAGAAGAAGAGGAAGAAGAGGAAGAAGGCGCGGCAGATGAACATGTGTGGACTTCACTCAATAACGCCATTGCCATCACCGAATCGCTTAAAGACACGATCTGCGAACTGGATGCGGACAACGCCGAAACCTACAAAGCCAACGCACAGGCTTATGAAAAGCAAATTGCCGATATTGATGCGCAGTTTACCGCATTCTTTGCCGGTGTAAAGAATAAAACGATTGTTATTGCTGACCGCAACCCCTTCCGCTACTTCTGCGAAGAGTACGGTATCAAAGCGATTGCCGCTTTCTCCGGCTGCTCGAGCAATAACGAAATTCCGCTGGCAGTGCAAAACGAACTGATTAAAGCGATTAAAGATAATAACTTAAAATATGTGTATGTGATAGAACTGAATTCTTCGAACTACGCCGACTCGATTGCCGCGCAAACCGGCGCGCAAAAATTGGTTCTCAATTCCTGCCACAACCTCTCGAAGGCAGACTTTGAAAACGGCAAAACCTATGTGGATATGATGCTTGAAAATTACAAGACACTTTCCGCTTCTATGGCATAACCATCCTACCAAAAGGAGTTAAGAAATGGCACTCATTACAGTAAAAGACTTAGCGCTCGCCTATGAAGGGCACGTGGTTGCAAGCGACATCAATTTTGAAGTCAACAGCGGCGACTACCTGTGCATCATCGGCGAAAACGGCTCGGGTAAAACCACGCTGATGAAAGCGCTGTTGGGGCTGATGAAAATTCACGCCGGCAGCATTACATTCGGTGACGGTTTAACCCAAACCCAAATCGGCTATATGCCGCAGCGCACGGATATTCAAAAGGATTTCCCCGCTTCCTGCAAAGAGGTGGTGCTTTCCGGCAACCTCGGCAACGGGAAATTCCACCCCTTCTACACCAAAGAAGAAAAACAGCGCGCGCAAAAAAACATTGAGATTTTGGGGATTGAAGCATTTCAAAACAAATCTTTCCAAGACCTCTCCGGCGGGCAGCAGCAGCGCGTGCTGCTTGCCAGAGCACTTTGCGCGACCGAAAAGCTGATTTTGCTCGATGAACCGGTAACGGGGCTTGACCCGCTGGTCACGGCAGAAATGTATGCGATTATTAAAGAGCTTAATGAAAAGCACGGCATTACGGTCATTATGATTTCTCACGATATTGCCGGCGCCATTGATGCGGCAAGCCACGTGCTTCACCTGCACCACAAGCCGCTGTTCTTCGGCAAGAAAGAGGATTACCTGCTTGCCGATGTCGGCAAAGAGTTTTTAGGGGGTGACGCGAAATGAGTTTAACCGAAATTTTCACCGACCCTCTTATGACACAGATTGTGCTCAAAGCGCTGACTGTCGGCTTTTTGGTATCGCTGTGTTCCTCGCTTTTGGGGGTAAGCTTAGTGCTCAAGCGCTTCTCGATGATTGGCGACGGTCTCTCGCACTTCGGCTTCTTCGCCGTAGCGATTGCCACGGTCACCGGCATTTTCGATTTCACCTTAAAGGGCAAGCAGTTTTCCCTCGCGCTTGAGTTTGAAATGCTCGTTGTTGTCATTGTCGCTATCATTCTACTGCGCTTAAAAAACTCCAAAACCAAGGGCGATGCGGCAATCGCGATTTTCTCCACCGCGGGTATTGCGCTCGGTTCCATTGTCTACAACGCGACCGGCAATAACACGATGGATGTGTGTACTTCCCTGTTCGGGTCTTCCAACATCTTTACCATCAGCGATTCCGATTTGATTTTTTCACTGGTGCTCAGTATTGCCATTTTAGTGATATTCGTACTCTTTTACACCCGCATTTTTGCTGTCACCTTTGATTCGGATTTTGCGGCGGCAACCGGCATCCCCTCGAATTTCTACAACACAATGATTGCCATTTTAACGGCAGTGACCATTGTGCTCGGTATGAAAATGATGGGTGCGATTATGGTTTCGGGCTTAATTATCTTCCCGGCGCTGTCGGCAATGCGCGTTTGCAAATCCTTTAAATCGGTGGTGCTTGTGAGCGCCGTGTTCTCGGTGGTGTGCTTCTTAATCGGCTTCTTTATTGCCTGCACACTCTCCTTCCAGACCGGTCCCACCGTGGTCACAGTCGATGTGGTGGCATTTATACTCTTTATTCTTATTGCAAAAATTAAAACCAAGATTCAAGGAAAGAAGGCGCAATCAATATGAAAAAAATCCTCTGTGTATTACTTGCCGCTTTGATGTTACTCGGCTTTTGCGGTTGCGGCAACTCCAAAAAGGAAGCCGAAACCACAACCACAGCCCCGGCTGCGGCAAAAGCGGAAATCATCTTTAAAGAAGCAAACTATGTCACACTGATTAATGATGTCTACAATAACCCGAATAACTATTTGGGCAAGGTCGTTCAAATAGACGGCATGTACACTTCGGAAACCTATAACGGCAAAACCTACTACTATGTCTACCGCCAAGGTCCCGGCTGCTGCGGGAATGACGGCAGCATGTGCGGCTTTGAATTCACCTCCGGCAACGGCACTTACCCGGACTATACGCCCCAAAAGGATGACCCGCCGGCAGCACACCCTTGGATTAAAGTAGTCGGCACTTTAGAGCAATACTACGAAGACCAAAACGGTCAACAGGCAGGTCCTTTCTACACCTTAAGCAATGCCACCTATGAAGTGATGACCACCCGCGGCGCGGAAGTGGTAAGTTTATAAGAAAAAAGCAAGGCTCAGCCTTGCTTTTTTTGCAGTGGTCTATGACCACTGCGTGATGTTTGCTACGCAAATGATGTTGCCAAAGGCAATGATGTTTCGGCTTTGCCGAAGTGATGTTTGTGCTACGCACAAGTTGTAGGCGAGACACTCGCACTCGCTCCGCTACGCTCTATAAAAAAAGGGGGGGACCCCAAAAAGTATTTCGCAGAAAACTTTTTGGGGAGAGGACAAATAAACGCAATAACACATAAAGGATTTGCTTGCAAATTCTTTCTGTTATGAAGTTTGTTTGGACGAGAAAACTGAAATCTACATAAAATAAAAGGGCATCAGCCCTTTTATTTTATGTAGATTTCTTCCCCGCAAGCGGTACAGTGGCATTTGCCGGTTTTAATGCCGACCCACATTTCCTTGGCGGGAACAGTGGTCTTTTTGCAGTGCGGGCAGCGCAGTTTCCAATACGCGAGTAAGAAGGAAAGCAAAATCACGCCGATGGAAGCAATAATGGGAATATTTCCCAAGCGGAAAATAAACCCGACAAACAGCGCAATGCAGCCGCCGTACATCAAAATCGAAATAAAGATAATCCACGGTTTCTTAAGCATTTATCTCACCTGCCCTTTCCCTTGAATGATATATTTGTAAGAGGTAATTTCCCGAATACCCATCGGGCCTCTCGCGTGCAGTTTTTGGGTGGAAATACCGATTTCCGCCCCCAAGCCGAATTCACCGCCATCGGTAAAGCGGGTAGAAGCGTTGTGGTAAACGGAAGAAGAGTCTACCAACTTCAAAAACAGCTCGGCTGCCGCCGCATCTTCGGCAATAATGACTTCCGAATGCATGGTGGAGTGTTCGTTGACCCAATCCACTGCTTCCTGCACACCCTCGACTGTTTTAATGGAAATCTTGTAATCCAAAAACTCGGTGTAGTAGTCTTCATCACTTGCCGCGCCGATGCTTTCACACGCCGCCTGCGCCGCGCTGTCGCCGACCATCACCACATTCTTTGCCGCGAGTCTCTCGGCAAGCAGCGGTAAGAAGGCGGGCGCAATGCGCTTGTCAATGACCACGCTCTCGAGTGCATTGCACACACTCGGGCGGGAAGTTTTACCGTTTTCGATAATATCAAGCGCCATCGCAAAATCAGCGCTTTCGTGCACATAGGCGTGGCAGTTGCCGGTGCCGGTTTGAATGACCGGTACGGTCGCATTCTGCACCACATTGTTAATTAAGCCTGCACCGCCTCTGGGAATGAGCAAATCAATATAATCGCTCAATGCAATCATTTCATTCGAGCTTTGGCGGGAAGTGTCTTCCACAAAGCAAATCATATCTTCATCGAGCCCTGCTGCGGCAAGGGCTTTTTTCATGGATGCGACAATCGCGGTGTTGGAGTGAATGGCTTCTTTACCGCCGCGCAACATCACCACACTGCCGGCTTTGAGGCAAATCGCCGCCGCATCACTCGTTACATTCGGGCGCGACTCGAAGATAATGCCGATTACACCCATCGGCACGCGCACCTTCTGAATGTGCAAGCCGTTGGGGCGCGTGGTCGTTTCAAGCACTTCCCCGACCGGGTCGGGCAGTGCCGCAATGTCTTTTACACCCTGCGCCATACCGGCAATGCGCGCTTCGCTTAAGCTCAAGCGGTCAATCATCGAGTCGCTTGTGCCATTCGCGCGCGCCGCGGCAATATCTTTACTGTTTGCCTGCAAAATTGCATCACAATCTGCTAACAGCCCTGCCGCTATTGCCTGCAGTGCCGCGTTTTTCTCGGCTTCTCCCAAAAGAGCCATGCTCTTTTTTGCCTGTTTTGCTTTTTGCCCTAAGGCTTGCATATATGCTTTTGTTTCCATAACAGCCTCTTTTCTAATATTTATTTAGAGGATTTGCTCAGGCAATACATTCAGTGTGAGAATCCGGTTTCTTTTCGCTGATTTGCCTGAATATTTTGTTACATTACTCGCAATACAACCGGTATTAACTGCGTTTTTTGCCTTATCTTAAGGTAAATCAGCAGAAAAAACTGCCTGCACTTTAAATCCTGATAGTTAAGATGCAGTTTGGTGCTTTGAAAACGCGGGTTGGCTGGCGCCAATCAAGTTTGAAAACGCCAAAATGCGCTTAAATAGCAGATTTAAAGCGGGTTCGTACACTGATTGCTATTGCCTATAAAGATCGTGCCGACTTCCTCGCCGTCAAGCACTTTATATAGCTCTGTCGGGTCGGAGCCGTTCATAATCACCAAATCAATCCCCGCTTCGGTGGCAATGCGCGCGGCATCCAACTTGGTTTTCATACCGCCGGTGCCCATGCGCGAGCCTGCACCGCCCGCCATTTGGTAAATCGCGGGGGTGAGCGCTTCCACCTTGCGCAAAATAGCGGCATCGGGGTAGCGGTTCGGGTCTTTATCATACAGCCCGTTGATATCCGAAAGAATAATGAGCATATCCGCGCCGACCAGTTTTGCGGTCAGTGCCGAAAGCGTATCGTTATCGCCAAACTCAATTTCATCGGTAGTGGTGGAGTCGTTTTCATTGACAATGGGGATCACGCCGTATTCAAACAACATCTCAAACGTGCCCAAGAGATTCGCGCGGCGCTTCTCGTTGTCAATATCTTCGCTCGTTAAGAGCAGCTGCGAGATGTTTTGGTTGTACTCGCCGAAGAGCTTATCGTAAATAAACATCAATTCGCTCTGCCCCACACTTGCCGCCGCCTGCTGCCCGCGGGTGGTCTGCGGCTTTTGGGCAAGCCCCAGTTTTTGCACGCCCACGCCGATGGCGCCGGAAGACACCAGCACCACTTCCACACCGGCATTGGCAATGTCGGTGAGCACTTGCGCCAATTTTGCCATGCGGCGAATATTCATTTTTCCGTTTTCATATGTGAGGGTGGATGTCCCCACTTTTACAACCAATCGTTTCATATAATTCCTTATTTGTAGCCTATTAGCAGTTAGCCTATTGGCGAGTGGTGGCGAGGCTATGCCTCGCATTTTTAATGGCGGTTCGTCGAGGGCGCCGAACCCTACAAATAGAGCGAAGCGGAACAAGTGCGAATGTGTCGCCCTCTAATTCCGAATTCCGCACTCCGCATTCCGCATTTTCTACTGTAGCCTGAACTTGCCTAACGCCGCAGGCGGTTAGTCAAGTTCTTCCGAAATATAGTGTGTTCTCTCTAATGCCACAATACCGGTGCGGCACATTTCGACAATGCCAAGCGGCTTCATAATCTCCACAAAGGCATCGAGTTTCGAGGTTTCGCCTGTTACCTCCGCGCACAGCGTTTCGGTGCTGTAATCGATGATTTTGGCGCGGAAAATGTCGCACGCCTGCATCAGTTCCGAGCGGTTATTGGGCGAGTTTTGAATTTTAATGAGCATCAATTCCCGCTCAATCGAGGTTTCCGGGTGCAGCTCTCTGACCACCTTAACATTATGCAGCTTTTTGAGCTGATTAATCAGCTGGTTTTTGTCGTTTTCATCTCCGTTGAGGGTAATGGTAATGCGCGAAAATGCCGCATCGTCAGTCTCATCCACGGTTAAGGAGTTGATATTAAAACCCCTTCTCATAAATAAGCCGGATACTCTGGCAAGCACACCGTATTTATTCTCTACATATACGGAAAGCACAAATCTCATTTTCTTTCTCCTCTCGGGTCTTCGGTAATAATTTCATCTACGGATGCCTGCGGTGCAAACATCGGCAGCACTATTTCTTCTTTATCAATAAGCGCTTCTATCACAAAGGGGCTGTCGCCCGCCATCGCTTCTTGCAAGAGCGCTTCAAACGCCGCAGCGGTTTCGGCTCTGCCCGCCTTGGCGCCGAAGGCTTCGGCGAGTTTGACAAAATCGGTCTTGCGCTCTAATTCGGTCGCAGCGTAGCGGCCTTCAAAAAACAGCCCTTGCCACTGCCGCACCATACCGAGCACACCGTTATTGAGAAGCACGATCACGACCGGAATACCGTAGGTGACCGCAGTCGCCAACTCATTGAGGTTCATACCGAAAGAGCCGTCGCCGGTAATGAGCAGGGCTTTTTCACCGGTGGCAATGCTCGCGCCCATCGCAGCGCCCAAGCCGTAGCCCATAGTGCCGAGCCCGCCGCTGGTAATAAAGTGGTGCGGTTTCGCCAGAGTAATATTTTGCGCCGCCCACATTTGGTGCTGCCCGACATCGGTCGCAATAATGGTATCATCGGTTTTAAGCCGGTTAATAATCTGCATTAATTTCTGCGGCGCCATATCGCCGGCGGACTGCTGCGCCGCCTGCTCCATTTGCGCCTGCTGCTGCCGGAAGGCGGCAATCTGCTTGCCCCACGCCGGTAACTGCCGCGCCTTGCACTTGGCGGCAATGCGCTCTAACGCATCTGCCATATCGCCGATAATGCCGACATCGACCGCCACGTTTTTATTGATTTCCGCAAGGTCTGCATCGAGCTGAATAATCTTTGCATCGCGCGCGTATTTTTCCACATTACCGGTCGCGCGGTCGGAGAAGCGCACGCCGATGCCGATAATTAAATCCGCCGCGTTGTTCGCCATCGAGGAAGCAAAGTGACCGTGCATACCCTCCATACCCAAAAAGCGCTCGTAATTGCTCGGAAAGGCGGAAAGCCCCATCAGCGAGCAGCCGATATAGGCATCTGTTTTTTCGGCAAACGCTTTAATCTGCTCGGTCATTTCGCTGCCGGCAGCGCCGCCGCCGATGTATAGGTAAGGTTTTTTGGATTTTTGAATAAGCTTTGCGGCAAGGTCAATCTCCTGCTGCTTTGCCTTGCGCTGAGAAAATGCTTCGACCGGTGCGGCGGCTTCATAGTCGCACTCGGCGCGCTGCACATCGCGGGGAATATCAATCAGCACGGGTCCGGGTCTGCCGGATTTGGCAATACGAAACGCTTCGCGCACCGTATCGGCAAGCTCCGCCACATCTGTCACAAAGTAGTTGTGCTTGGTGATGGGCATGGTGACACCGGTGATGTTAATCTCTTGAAAACTGTCTTTACCGATTAAATCGGTCGGCACATTGCCGGTGATGGCAACCATCGGCACGGAGTCAAGCATCGCGGTAGCGATGCCGGTCACCAAATTGGTCGCACCGGGGCCGGAGGTTGCAATCACAACCCCTGTTTTGCCGGTGGCTCTGGCGTAACCGTCTGCCGCGTGCGCCGCGCCCTGCTCGTGCGCGGTTAAGATGTGGCGAAGGCTGCCGCCGCTTTGGAACAATGCATCGTAAATATCGACCACATTGCCGCCGGGGTAACCGAACACATCTTTAACACCCTGCTCTATTAAGGTTTTAATGAGAATTGTTGCGCCTGTCATCATAGCCCTCAAAGTTTTAAAAAATAAGTATATAGATAGGCAAATTATAGCACTGCACAAAAATTTTGTCAATGCAGGCGCATCTGCCTCCCCACTTTGCCATATTTCTTGCGGTAAAAATCGAAGCGCACCTGTCAAGTTTCTTTACACCACCTGTAAAAAAACTTGACAGGCGCTGTAAAGAAACTTGACACAATAATAAAATATATAATAAATATATAATTAAAGTATATAAGCACGGCTGTTTCATTTATCAGGTTGTTTCGCTCGCAATGAGAAAAGTGCATGCTCTTCTTCGGCTTTGTGAAAACAAGGTGCGAAGCATTTTTTTAAAAAATCCTCTTGCATTTCCACAACTGTTGTGATACACTATTTGAGCGGAAAAAAGAATATAGCGAGATGTGGCTCAGTTTGGTAGAGCGCTGCGTTCGGGACGCAGAGGCCGCAGGTTCAAGTCCTGTCATCTCGACCAGAAAAGAACACGCACAGATTTTGCATCTGTGCGTGTTCTTTTTTAACTCTAAATCTGTATTTTTTATGCTTCCATAGCATATTTGTGGTCTCAATTCAATTAGTCTTCAAATCAAGATACACTTCCCTATCTTAATGATAAATCCCCCGCATCGGGAAGCGATGCGGGGTTATAGTTTTTTAGGTTTGGCTCAAGCGGCGAAAACCTGCTCTGTGCGGGCAAAGTTTTCTGCCTGCAGCACAATGGAAATGTCTAAAATATCGACTTTGCCATCGTTATTGATATCCTCGGCGAAATTGCCTTCGCTGCCGAAAACGCCGGTGCCGAGCAAGCGGGAAACATCGCCGAAATCGACCACTTTGTCGGCATTGAAATCGCCTTGCGCCGGGGTAAACTGCTGCAGGGCGGGGTTGGTGCTGCCGCGCAAATCTGTCACTTTACCGGTAGCAATCTGAATGCCGGTAACGGTGATACCCGGCAGGGCGCTGCCGCCGATTTGCAGGGTATATTCACCCTCCAAAAGGTTATTGAAAACAAAGCCGCCGTTTGGTGTCACTGTTGCGGTGGCAACCACCTCGTCCCCTTGCAGTAATGTGGCGGTCACTTCTTTATAAATGCCGGTCATGTTCACTGCGCCGCGCAGGGTGCCGCTGCCGCTCTCTCTTTTAAAGAGCGCGGTAATTGCAGTGTCGCCTGTCAGTTCAAAGCCGACAGTCAGGGGGTTACTGTCCGGGTCGTCATCAATAAGCATCGTGCCGCCTACATAGAAGCCGCTAAAATTGTAGCCCGCTTGGGGTGTGGCGGTCAACAGAATATCTGCCAATTCATTCGGCTCGCCTGTTACTTCCACAGACCCTTGCGCCGCATCGCACTCAATATTGAGCGCATACTGCGCGTACTCGTGGGTAATCAGGTAATTCTCGACTGTATCCAAATTGCAGTTTGCATTATTCCCCAAGTAGCAGTACATCGTTCTGCCCTCGCACTTGAAGCCGTAGATGCGGTAATAGTCACCGAACTGCGCGCTGTCGGGAGTGAAAATCTTCTTGCACTTACCGGTGCTGATATTGTAGCGATAAATGCTATCGCTCAGCGAAAAGAAGAGTTCCTCGCCGATGGCATCCAGCCTTGCAAAATTGACAGTATAATACCCGTATTGAGAGATATACCACTGATCTGCCGCGGCGCAAAGTGTCTCGCCCGTTGTTGCGCTCTTCAAAGCGCCTGCCGCATTGTCGAGATAATACAGTTTATTTCCCACCAGTTGAAACTCTGTATTGGAGTTTTGCCAATAGGCGTTGTCATAGGCGGTGTTGTTCATATCAAAACCGGGGGCATAATCAATCTCCCCGCCTTCGCTGTGCCCGGTTGCCACTATGCCGCTTGCCGAGCGCAAGAAGTTTGTGTGGCGCACATTGCCCTCATAGGAAGGGATCGGGTCATCCCAAGTGCAGTCTACATAATAGGGCACATTGTCAATATATACAATATTCCACGCGTGATCCATCAATTCGGAAGACACATACATAGTCGGGATGCCGATTTGGTTCAGCAAATAGCAATAGGCTTTGGAATAGCCCTCGCAAACGGCGATGCGGTTGTGAAACACGCCGTAAATGGTGCGAGAGGCGTCCGGCACACTTTCGCCTTCCAACACGCACCTATCGTAAGAAGTGTGGCTGATTAAGCGGTCGTGCACCAGCAGCGCTTTCTCCGCCTCGGAGAGCGCCTCGTTGCCGGCAATGCCCTGCAGCATCTGCTGCGCTGTCGCCTCCACTTCGGCTCTTGCCGCCGCGAAAGCAGTGGCAGTATTCATCTCATCCGCATAGAACACCACAAAATAATCCATCACTGACGAACCGTAACTGGCAGCGCCCGTCGAACATATATGGAAATACTCCGGCATATAGCCGTTGATATAATTGTTAATTAAATCCATGCCACGCTCAGAATACGGCACAGAAAACGCCGAAACATTGATCATCTTCTCGCAGTTTTCAAAGCCCGCGCTCAAAGTAGCCTTCAGTTCTTCTAAATCGACACCCATTGCCTCTAATTCCGCCGCACAGGTCTGCGGGGTGACCGGCTGCTCGGCAAAGGAAAAAACACTGCTGCAAGGCAAAAGAGACAGCACGAAAACAACGACTAAAAATATACTAAGTACTCGTTTCATGTTTACCATCTCCTTTTGCTTGTTTTTTCACTTTCAGTATAGCACAGAGCAGGCAAAATGTAAATTATTTTCACACTGGAAAAATAAAGGAAATCTCGGATTGCTCTTTGATACAATATGCAAAAAACTCCGCATCTTTGCGGAGTTTTTTAAAGAAGTGTTATTCAAATAGTTAATTACTGAACTGTCATTATGTTTTATAGATACTTACTAAATACACTTCTAAATTTTACTACCCAGTCAATACTTTCGTTCATTAATTGCGGGTAATTGCTTTGGTCATCAAAATTTAGATTCGGAATATCAAGGCAAATACAGGATGCTTTTTTATTATCAATTCTATACCAATTGATATTAGTTTCAAGAGCGCTTTCTATTTCTTCTTTTTTAGAAAACATACTATCAAACAATGCTTTATTGTCTTTTATCCATAGTGAAATGGATATTTTATGTTTGCTGTTTATAAGCTCAATTGATATATAGCATTGAGAAGAACCAATAGCTACATTGTAAGAATGATATGTAGTAGCTTTACGCTTATTAAATGGTTTGCCTCTATCTTCGAGAATATCATTAAACATATTCCAAAATTCAAGCCGCCTTTTTTGCGATTCATTCAATTCTTGGCTGTTTGAGATAGCTTTTATGCTTTTAACAAAATCATTTGGTTGTTCAATAATTTTAAACATAGGTGCTGGTGTTGAATCACCGATTTTATATGTATGAACTTCAATAAGGAAGAAAGATAATTCATCATCAGTATGTTTGTTGAGCCACTCAATTGCACTTGCATGCTCTTCTCTGGCTTGAGCAACAATCCAAATAACTACAGTTGCATCCAATCCGGAAGCATAAGTAATAATTTTCCCTAAATGGTCATGGTTAGTAGGTTCTAACTGGTTTTCTATCAAAACAGTTTTATCTGTTAATTCATCCTTACAAATAATATCACAACGATAGTTTCCTACAAGTTTCTCTGTTTCTGGTTCCATCAAAGATAAACCTATAGTGTCGCCTAATTCTTTAAGATTATCCTCATTTGCAAGCCATTTAGAAAAATCATATTGTTCGTGCGCCCAAACATCACGAATATCTATTTCCTTAAATTTTCCTAATTTCATTTTTCTACCATCCCAACATCAATGATAACAATATTTTACCATAATCCGTTCAATAATTCAATCCACCCCGCCCGGCACAACCAAGTATAATGCGCTTTTGCGCACCTAAATAAGGCAGGGAGCGCTCCCTGCCTTAAAATTGTATTACAACTATTGTACTATTCAAATGTCACGGCATTCATAAAAGCATCGATATCGGCATCGAGATTGATATCCGCATTCACATCGTGGGAAAACGATACGACATAAGTGCCGCTGTCTTTCTCAACCATAAAGAGAACGGTGGAAACCTGCTCATTTTTAAATGTGTATTTATTCCACTCGGTGCTGCCGCACTTCACTGCCTCTGCAAAACTTAAGCCTCTGCTTTCGGCGAGTTCTTTCATGGTCTTGCCCTCTTGGAAAGAGACAATGGTGTTGTAGTCTTTGTTTTCCACCATTTTGCCGTTGTCGGTATCTTTAATATTCGCTTCGCCGGCGTAGCCGAAGTGCAGGTTTTTAACCGCTTCCTGCTTGTCAAATGCCGAACTGTTTGCCGTGCTTTCTTCTGTCGTCTGGCTGCTTGTGGCAGCGCTTGTCGCTGCGGCAGAAGTTTCTTTCTCGCCGGTTTTGGAATTGGAACAAGCCGTCAATGAAACAATCAGCATTGCGGCAAGGAATATTACTAATAATTTTTTCATATCAATCTCTCCTTAAAAGTATGATGCTTTGATAGTTTTATTTTATCACATCCTTATATCCTTGTAAATACAAAAAGGCTCGGAGTAAAACTCTCCGAGCCCGCTCTTACACTTTCTACTCACTGAAAACTGAACCCTGAAAACTACCGTTTCTTATAAAGCACCAATTCCGGGTTGGTGCCTTCTGCTTCGTAGGTGCAAATTAGGATAAAATCCATATTTGCGAGCACGCCGAAGCAGCGCTCGCCGCCGAACTGCGGCTCGAGCTGGGTGCCGAGGTAAGTGGTGCTGTCATCCAAAAACTTGGCGCTCACTCCGCTTGGCAGCGGGTAGGCGAGGTTGACAAAACTGCCCACCAGCGCATTGAGGCTCGTCACTTCCGGCATACCCTCTATGTGCAGGGCGTTAATTTCTTCTATGAGCTGTTTTTTAAAGGCTTCAAACTCACCGTTGTCGCCAAGTTCCTCGTAGCGCTTCCAATAGTCGAGCTGCGGGAGCATCTGCTTCATATAGGCGCGCGCCTGCTCCTCGCTGAAATTCTCACCGACCATATGGGGCACGGCAACCTCAATAAGCGTATCCATATCGCTGTAAGTGTAAGTGCCATCGGCATAGCACCACTTGCAGTAAGATTCATTGAGCGAGCCGTCGGCATTTTTGCCGATCATCTCATCCTCCAGCGGCATACCGCAGCACTGGCAAACGAGCTTTTGCGGCGAGCCGAGCAGGGTATTAATCGAAACCCCGAACAAGTCGGACAGCAACTTGAGCGTTTCGGTATTCGGCACGGTCTCGCCGGTCTCCCAGCGCGACACCGCCTGGCGGGTGACAAAAACTTTTTGCGCAAGTTCATCTTGCGACAAACCGCTTTTGGTTCTCAGTTCATATATTACATCTTTCGTTGTCATAGCATTCCCTCCTAACGCTTACTATTGTAATACAAAAAGAGCCGTTGCGCAAGCAACCGCTTGTTGCTCAGACTTTTGTCTGCGCAACAAGCGGTAGGCAACAGGCGACAAGCAACAGGCAACAGAAAAAGCAAGGCATAGCCTTGCCACCTTTAATTCCGCATTCCGCACTCCGAATTCCGAATTGAATAAGAAATTGGCGGGCATTGCCCGCCAAAGTTCTTATTCTTTAAATGCCTTCTCGTCATTATGGCGAATGAGGGCTCTTTTGATTTTTCCGCCGACTGTCTTGGGCAGTTCCTCCACATATTCAATCACGCGCGGGTATTTATACGGCGCGGTGGTGTGCTTGACATGGTTCTGCAATTCCTTGGTCAGTTCCTCCGAGGGGCTAAAGCCTCTGGCGAGCACAATGGTCGCCTTAACAACCTGCCCTCTAATCGGGTCGGGGGCGCCGGTAATTGCACACTCAACCACTGCGGGGTGCGCTACCAAAGCGGACTCGACTTCAAACGGCCCGATGCGGTAGCCGGAGCACTTGATAACATCATCATTTCTGCCCACAAAGCGGTAGTAGCCGTCACTGTCGCGCCAGAGCACATCGCCTGTGTTGTAGCCGATGCCGCCGAGTTTTTCCTCGGTCATTTCGGGGTTATGGTAGTAGCCCGTAAACAGCCCGACCGGCGGGTGATTTTTCACATCCATAATGGTCAGCGAGCCTTCCTCACCGTCTTCACACACATTGTCATCCGCATCCAGCAGCTGAATGTCGAAAAGCGGGTTGGGCTTGCCGGTGGCGCCTTGAATGGGTTCAAACCACTCGCTGCCGAAGTTGGCAAGGAGCACGGGGCCTTCTGTTTGCCCGAAGCCTTCATAAATCTGGTGCCCGACCTTTTCTTTCCACTGCTTGACCACTTCGGGGTTAAGCGGTTCGCCCGCCGTTGCGCAGTGGTGCAGGCAGGAGAGGTCGAATTGCGACAAATCTTCCTGCAGCATAAAGCGGTACATGGTCGGCGGTACGCAGAAGGTGGTCACGCCGTATTGCTGCACCTTGGTCAACAGGTTTTTCGGGTTAAATCTGCCCATCATATCGTAGCAGAAAATGGTGGCGCCGCAAATCCACTGCCCGTAAATCTTGCCCCAGCCGAACTTTGCCCAGCCGGAGTCGGAAACGCTCATATGCAGTTTATTTTCTTCTACATGCTGCCAATATTTCGCAGTCACAATGTGCCCGAGCGGGTGCGCAAAGTTGTGCTGCACGAGTTTGGGCATACCGGTGGTGCCGCTCGTGAAGTAAACAAGCATCACATCGTCCCACTTCGTTGCCGCTTCCCCTGTGGGGCGCTCAAATTCATCGGAAAACTTATCCATCTGCTCGTGCAAATCAATCCAGCCTTCGCGCTTTTTGCCCACAAGCACTTTATTTTGGAGTGTGGGGATTTCGGGGAACGCCTCTTCAACCTGGCTGACCACAAAATCATCATCCACACAGATAATTGCCTTTATTTCGGCGGCATTGCCGCGAAAAACGATGTCTTTTTTGGTCAACTGCAAGGTCGCGGGAATGAGGATAACACCAAGCTTATGCAGCGCGGTCGCGCACACCCAATACTCCCAGCGGCGGCGCATAATCATCATCACCACATCGCCCTTTTGCAGCCCGAGGCTCTTGAGGAAGTTGACCACGCGGTTGGAAAGGCGCTTGATGTCGGTAAAGGTGAAGGTATGCTCTTCCCCTTCTTCATTGACCCAAAGCAGAGCGCGCTTGTCCGGCTCATGCTCTGCCCAAGCGTCTACCACATCAAAGCCGAAATTGAAGTTTTCCGGCACATTAATTTGAAACTTTTCGTGAAATTCCTCATAGGAGTCAAACTCAATTTGAGGAAGAAACTTTTTCAATAAATAATCCACTGTTTTCACCCCTTTTGCCAAGTACCGCTTACTCGGCAATGACTGTTAAAAATCTTGCTTTTTCTGCCCCGCCGCAGCGCTGCCCGTGCGGAATGGTGGGGTTAAAGTAAATCGAATCTCCCGGATGCATCACAATGTCTTTATTGCCCAAAGTGATAATGACCGTACCCTCGAGCACCATATTAAACTCCTGCCCGCTGTGGGTAATGAGTTTTGCCACGGCATCGTTCGGGTCAAGCGTTACCAACAGCGGCTGCATAACCTTGTTACCGTAGCGGTACGCCAAATCTTCAAAGTGGTAATCGGGATTGCGGTTGACATTTTTGCCCTCGCCCCTGCGAATGAGGTGGTAGGTATTTAACCACGCGGTATTACCGGTGATAATCTCGGTGAAATCCACCTTGAATTTTTGCGCGATTTCGTAAATGACACTAATCGGTACATCCTTGCCGTTTTGCTCGTAGCTTGCGTAAACAGCGGGGTCGATACCGAGTTCATTTGCCAACTCTTCAATCGAATAATCGCTGACTTCTCTGAGTTCGCGCAGGCGCGCGCCGATTTCTTCGTAGTTATCCATATCCCGTTCTCCTTGATAAACACTAATTTGATATTATAGCACAGATTTGAAAAAAGTAAATAAATTAGTTTATGTTTTTGATTAATTTTAAGATATTTTTGCCGTCTTCATATTGGTATTCGTAATCATCCGCAATTTGGAAGGTGATAAACTTGCCCAACCCGCCGACCGTGTGCTCGTGGTCATACTGCTCAATATCCAGAATATTGCGCGTGGGGTTATACTGCGTGCCGCTGTCGCTAAAGATGAGTTCCACCTTTTCGGCAACATTGATGGCAATATCAATATCCCCTTCTTTTCCATCATAGGCATAGGAGCAGAGGTTGACAAAGATTTCTTCTGCCATCAAATTCAAATCCAACAGCAGCTGCCCCTCTACACCGGGCAGGCTCTCGAGCGTTTCATTGAGAATTTGCAGGTTTTGCACGTTCGCTTCCAAGTGCAAATCCTTGTGGTAAAACGCACCGGCGGTTTTGAGCGTGAACATCGTAATATCATCACTCTGCTCGGCATCCGCGCAGAAGGTGTTGACTTCTGCCAACACATCTTTAATGATGTGGTGCCGGTTTTCGCCCGCATGCGCTTTGAGAATCTCTTCCAGGCGCTCGGTGCTAAAGAAGTCACCTGCTGTATTTTGCGCTTCGTTGACACCATCCGTATACAAGAAAATCACATCGCCTTCATCGAGCGTAACGGTCTTTGACTCATACTCCACACCGGAGAATACGCCCGCCGCCATACCGACTGCTCCCTCTATGGGCACGATACCGTCTTTTTTGATTATATAGGGAACATTATGCCCCGCGTTGGTATAGGTTAAGCTTCTGTCGGCAGGGTTATAAATCGCCGCGAAGGTGGTAATAAAGTGCTTGCCGGGGTTATTTTGCGCAATCGTGTTGTTATACGCTGCCATCGCCTGCGTCGGTGTGTAACCGAGTGCGGCATACATATGCAACAGTGTCAGCGCGCGCGAAACAAACAGCGCCGCGCTCACGCCCTTACCGGAAACATCTGCCACCGCAAAGAATATTCCGTTGGGCAGCACTTGGTAAGAATATAAGTCACCGCCGACCTCGCGCGCAGGTAAAGTATAGGCTTCGATATTGACATCTTTATTATTAAACTCCGCCGGAGGCAGCAGCCCGAGCTGGATGCTCCTGGTGATGTTCATCTCGGCTTCCGCAATATGCTTTTCTTTATTCAGGTTCTCGATGTCGCCGATATAGTGGTTGATTTCATCCACCATGGTATTAAAGGATTCCGCCATATCGGTGAATTCGGAAATGCCTTTCCCCTCCTGCAGCTTTTCCATGCTGCCGGATTTTCCTGCCACAAAGTTTTTCATCTGACGGCTGATCGCCTTGGCAGGGTCGGAGATTTTTTTCCTGACCACCGTGGCAAACACAAGCACAATGAGTATGGAAATCACCGCGCTGACCAGTAACACGCGCAAAAAGCTGTTGCGGGAGTCTCTAATGATTTCGTGGAAGGAAACCTCTGCACCCACAATACAGCCGGTCGACTTTTCGGTCTCTACAAAGGTGTTTTTGACAGGGTCATACACATGCTTGAGCGGTACATAACAGGTAATGGTATCATCTATCGAGGTAATGTCGTGAAGCACCGCATATTCCTTCTCGCCGCTAACAACATCCAGCTCCTCCTGATTGACACTGCCTTCCACCGTATAGCCGGGATAGCGCTCCTTGAGATAGGTTTCGGAAGCATTCCGCCCGGCACCGAGCGTGACATATGTTTCATTTTTGGTTTCGGGGTCAATGCGCAGCACATACGCATAGGTGATTTCAAACTCCCTGCACAGGGCGCTGATGCTCTCATTACACTGCTTAACATCACTCTCTTTTGTCAGGTCGTACATCCCGACAAAGTCTTCAATCACCCTTGCCGCTTTGGTAACATCCTCTACGCAATGGTCGTAATTTTGGCGGTAGGACGCAACATACATAATTGTGAGCACTATCAAATTGGTCACGAGCAAAATCGGCAAAATAATAGCAATGGTTCTATAAAAAAGCGAATTGATTTTTTTGTCCTTTTTCACAGCGTTTACCCCTTTTGCTCCAAATCAATGTTGATGACCGTTGTGTTAAAACCGATGACTCGGTTGTACTCGATATTCGAGCTGATGGCTCTTAACATCGAAAGCCCGCTGATGAGTTTTCCCGAATCGTCTTCATACTCTGTCGGGTTAAAAATCTTCCCGTTGTCGCGCACGCGCAGAATAATTTCATGCTCGCTGATTTTCATATAGATATCCACCTGGCGCGAAGCGGGGCTGTAAGCATACTTTGCGGTGTTCACACACAACTCCTCCACCGCCACGGCAACGCGGGTGGCAACCGTATCGTCTACCGCGTTTTCGCGGCAAAAATCCATGACTTTTTCGCTCGCTCCCACCGCGGCTTCCACGCTGTTTTCGATGGTGAAATCCATCACCACGCCTTCTTCGCTGTCCATCAAAAGGTAATTGTCTTTCTTTTGCACCTTTTTACAGATAACGACAACGATGAGCGTAATGAGTATTGTAACGGCTTTGGAGACCGGGAACGAAGCCCACAGCCAGTAAATACCGTGTTTGGAAAAGAGCCATAAGAGCGGTATAACGGTTGCAAAACCATCTAAAATAACAATCAAATTCGCAATGCCCTGCTGCTTAATGCCTTGGAAGAAGGTGCGCATCACATAGACAATGCCTAAAATCGGAATATTAATGGAAAGAATGCGGAAGGTGGTATTAAATACCGCCAATATTTCGGGGTCTTTCAAACCGTAAAGCCCTGCTAACTGCGCCGGGAACAGTTCGGACACCAGCATCACCAAAAGGCACAGGGCGGTGGTAATAAGCATCCCGTATTTGAGCGTTAAGCGCTGCCCCTTCATATCCTTTTCACCGTAAAACGCGCCGACCATCGGCAGTAAGGTCATGGAAGCGCCCTCGGCAAAAATAAAGCTGAGGCTGTTGAGCGAAAACGATACGGAAGCAATTTGCATACCGACCGTGCCGGTGGAAGAAAGAATAATCGCATTCATAAAGAACAGCCGCAAAAAGTTGCACACATAAATGAGTGCCGACGGCATACCCATACTGAAAATTTTGCCGAGCTCTTTGCAGTCCTCTAATTTGAAGCGCACAAAAGATACGCTGCGCTGCGGCGAGCGGAAATAGACAATGCACATCACCGTGCCGACCGCGTAGCCGGCAATGGTTGCCCAACCGGCACCGGCAATGCCCCAGCCGAATGTTTTCATAAAGATGTAATCGCAGGCAAGGTTAATCACATTTGCCACCACCGGCAGGGCGGTGGAAAGTTTATTTAACCCGTCTGTGCGGGCGAACGCCGCCACGTGGTTGACAATGACCATAAACGGTGTGAGTAGCCACAGCGGCAGTAAATACTCTAACACATATTGCTCTAACTGCGCGTTGCCCTGCGCGAGTAGCGCCGCCGTCTGCTTGGCAAAGATAAGCCCGAATGCCATGAGCACCAGCGAACTGAGCATGCCTGCATAAAACGAGAGCGTAAAGGCAAGGTCTGCTTTGCTGTTTTCCCGCTTGCCTTTGTAAACGACGGCAATCGTGTTACCGCCGAAGGTGAACAGCGCCATCAAAATATTTTTGAGAAACGATACACTCAAAGTCAGATTGATGGCGGACAATGCCACCGTGCCCTCAATTTGACCGACCATGATGCTGTCCAGAATACCCGCTAAGTATATGGACGCCGTCATCGCCAAAGTCGAAATAATGAGGCTGTTATATTTTTTTCGGATTAAGTGCGAATTTCTTTGCATATTATCTGTTCAAATTATCCTTGGCGAAGAAGCGGAAGCCCTGCAGCACGCCGATGAAATCATCCACATATTTCTCGTTGCTGGCGTTCCAGAAAAAGCCCATTCTCGCCAAAATTTGTGTGGTGTAGTGCGATTCACACGGCAGGGTGATGACCTGCTTGCCGTGCGCCATATTCATATACGCTGTCATACTCGAGAGGATTGCCGCCTTTTCGGGGTCCTCCTGCGCTTCGTGCAGTGCATTGGCAAAGACATCGTATTCCACAAAGTCAATCTTCATCCCACTCTTATTCATGCGGCGAATGATGTCGCCGATCGGCAGGGTGTGGTTGTTGACTGCGTTATACAGGCAGCACGCCTTGGGGGTGCGCGCCAGTTTCAAGAACGCCGCGCACGAAGTATCAATCGGCCCCATACAAACCTGGTTTTCAATCATCGTGTAGGGGAAGCAGCCGAGCATACTGTAAGAGCGCAATCTGCCCATAAAGTTATTGGTTAAGAAGTTGATTTGGAACTCACCGTCGGACTCTCTTGCCGCCAGTGTGCCGACACGGATTACCTTGGCATCCAAGCCTTTTTCGGCAGCGGCTTCAAGCACCATGCGCTCTGCCATCAACTTGGAGGATGTGTATTTATTATCAAGTGTCTGCCCGAAATAGAGCGTTTGCTCATCGAGCGTGTGTTTGCTTAACGATTCCATATCGAGGGTAGTACCCGAAACGGAAATGGTCGAGAAGTGAATGAGCCTTGCGCCGATTACTTCACAGAGTTTTGCGCAGTTGACCGCACCGCCGACATTGATATCTTCAATATCGGTGCCGTTGGAAAAGTGCTTGACATTTGCCGCGCAGTTAAAGACAGTATCAATCGGCTCTTTTTCAAATACTTCAAAGCTGCCGTAGTCGGTCACATCACCGTCAAAAACTTCCACGCGCTCTTGAATTTCTTTTTCATAGCGGTCGTCGAAGTAGTAGTACATAATGTTTTGCAGGCGCTGCTTGGCAGAGTCAAATTTACCCTTGCGCAGCATGCAGTACGCCATGCCCTTTTCTTCCATTAAGTACTGGGCAAGCAGGTGCGCGCCCATGTAGCCGGTCGCACCGGTGATGAGGATATTGCCGAGTTCGCGCAGGTCGCCTGCCGTGAAGGAGTCGACATTGTTCTGCTTGAGGTAAGCATCGATTTTGCTGTAATCATAGTTTTCAAAATCAAACAGCCCGCTGCTCTCCTCTACCTCGTCACTCGCAAAGAGTTTGGCAAGCTGGCGCGGTGTGGTGAACTTGAAAATATCGCCGTAAGTAATATCATAGCCGTTTTCGCTCGCATCGAGCACCACAGAGGTGACGACCAGCGAGGTGCCGCCGATTTCAAAGAAATCATCCGTAGCACCGACTTTGTCGAGATGCAAGACCTTCTTGAAGGACTCGCAGAAGAATTTTTCGGTATCGTTTGCCGGCTCCACATATTCGCCCAGGCTCACCGGTACCGGTTCCGGCAAGTGCTTGATATCGGTCTTGCCGTTTGCCGTCATCGGCAGTTCGGACATTTGCAGGTAAGCGGTCGGCACCATATAGGGTGTGAGGTGCTTTTTGAGCTCTTCGCGCAGGGCGTTGATGTCAATTTGCTCTTCTGCCGCAAAGTAAGCGCAGAGGTTAGGCTGCCCGTTGAGTTCGCGAATAACCACCGCCACTTTCTTGATGTGCGGCTGCTCGCTGATTAAGCCCTCAATCTCGCCGAGTTCGATGCGCAGACCTCTGAGCTTGACCTGATTGTCAATTCTGCCGAGGATAAGCACATTACCCTTGGCATCCCACTTCGCGTAGTCACCGGAGCGGTACATTCTCTCGCCCTTGTATTCCACAAATGCCGCAGCGGTTTTATCCGGCAAATTCTTGTAGCCTTTGGCAACGCCAACACCGCCGATATATAACTCGCCCACCACACCGAAGGGTGCCACATCACCGAACTTATCGACAATGTATTCTTTGTAGTTGAGCAAGGGTCTGCCGACAGAGATATACGCTTCGCCGTTAAGCTCCTTCGCATTGGAAGAAACGGTGATTTCGGTCGGTCCGTAGGTGTTGAGAATAACGGCATCTTTCGCGCAGTCCTGAATCTGGTCGCGCAGCGCAAGCGGGTAAGCTTCACCGCCGCACATCACAAGGCGGCACTTGGAAAGCGCTTCGCAGAACGGCGCGTAATCCATATACTGCCCGATGCGCGAGCTGGTGGCGTTGATACAATCCGCGTTATGCTTTTGCATCAGTTCCGCCAACGCTCTCGGGTCATTCATTTCATCTTCACCGGCAAAAATCAGTGTTTTGCCGTTGCAAAGCGATGCCGCATGCTCTTTAAAGGACATATCGAAGGAGACCGTGGTCACCGACATATAAATCTGTGCACGCTGCACGAGATTGTGAATAATCACATTTGCCGGGTGGTCTGTTAAGTAATTGCAAATACCTTTATGGCGCAGCATAACGCCCTTGGGTTTGCCGGTAGAACCGGAAGTGTAAATCATATAGGCGAGGTCTTCATCGCTCATCTCGAGGTCGGGATTGCTGCGCTTGTCGCCTTTGATAATCTCGGTCACATCCATTGCCTTTTCGGCAGGGTAATCCGCCAATTTGTCGGCAGTGGTAATGACAAAAGAAGCCTCACTGTCCGTGATAATATGGTTAATGCGGTCTGCCGGGTACTGCGGGTCGCAGGGAATAAACGCCGCCCCCGCCTTGTTGACACCGAACATACACTTAAAGAAGCAGGATTCTCTGGGCAGCAGCAGTGCCACGCTGTCGCCGACTTTCACGCCGCGCTCAATCAGATTATGCGCCACAATGTTGGCGGCTTCATTGAGCTCTCGGTAAGTCAATGTTTCATCAACAGCAATGAGCGCTGTTTTTTCGGCATTCTCCGCGGCGCTCTTTTCAAAGAGCTTATGTAACAGGGTAATCGGCACCTCTGCCGCGCCTTCCTCGCTGAAATGCTCCATCTGCTCTGCCTGCTCCGGCGGGAGTGCCAGCGCATCGCGCAGTGTCTTGGTGCCGCTTTGCGCCATCAAAGAAAGGGTGTAGCGCATTTGTGCGGCAAAGTTTTCGATTACCGCTTCTTCAAACAGTTCCGAAGAATACTGCACGGTAAAGGCAAGCCCGCCTTCGCTCTTATGGATAACCACATTGATATCGCGGCTCATCTTTTGCAAGACCGTATAGGTTTCGACCTGAATGCCGCCTTCTGACGAGCCGACAGGGCTCCACATATAGTTGACACTGACATCAAACAGCGGGCTGCGGCTCTCATCGCGCCGGGTGACAAACTCCGCTACCGCATCTTCAAACGGCAGAGAAGCGCCGTAGGTCGCGTGGCGCACGGACTGCCCGATTTGTGTTAGGTACTCTGCCAGCTGCATATCTCTGACAGGTTTCACACGCAGCGGCGCGGTGTTGACAAACATACCGATCACATTGTCGGCACCGTTCGGGCGCATGTTGGTCGGAATGCCCAGCACCACATCTTCGGATGCCGTGTATTTACCGAGCACCATCGCGATGCCCGCAAAAATCAGTTCAAACTCGGTCACGCCGTAGCGGCGCGCGGTTTTATCGAGAGAAGCAAGGTCTTCCCCGGCGTAATCAAAATGAATTTGTCTGTCCGATAAGGGGTGCACCTTCGGGCGCTTGCCCTTCAGCGGCATATCGTTGACCGGCACACCATCGGCAAATAACTCGTGGTAGAAAGCTTTACCGCTCTCGGTATCAATCTCTCTGTCATACAAATCGGAGAGGTCAATTTCTCCGCTTGCCGGGTCTTCCCCGCGCAAAGCGGCGGCAAGTTCATCGATATAAGTCTGTGCAGAGCCGCCGTCAAAGGCGATGTGGTGCACGGCAAGGTGCACAATCACCGAACCGTCTTCTACCGCATAGAGGAAAGGTCTGACCGGAATGCCTTCATTGAGGTTAAACGGTGTGCAGTATGCCTCTACCTTGGCGAGCACTTCCTCGCGCGTAGCGGCGGTTCTTTCTTCAATCTGCGGCAGTTTATCGGTCAAAACGCGCACGGGAAGCCCGTTTTGCTCACTGTAAAAAGAGTGAAACGCTTCATGCGCGGCAAACACTTTTTCCAAAGCGCTCTTGACCACTGCGGCATCCGCGCCGTGAATAATGGCGGCAATGTTTAAGTTGTAGACGGTGGAGTCTTCATTTAACTTTTGCTCTAAATACATCCCGCGCTCAAAAGGAGTGAGCGGATATTTGCGCGCGGTTTGCGCTTTTTTGACAATGGTCTTTTGCGCCGCTTTTTTGAGTAACAGGCGCTCAATCATCATCGGTGTTTTGCCGGCAAAGATGTCGGCAGTGGTAATTTTATAAACAGAACACGCGGCGGCAACCATTGCGCACTTAATCGAATCGCCGCCCAGCGAGAAGAAGTCATCTTCAATACCGATATGGCTGACACCGAGCACTTTTTCAAACGCGGCGCACAGCGCTTTTTGCATATCGGTTTCGGGCGCTACGTAATCGGTCTTATACGCGCCCGCCTCCGGTGCCTGCAGTGCGGAGCGGTCTAATTTGCCGTTGGCATTGACCGGCAGCGCCTCAAGTTTTACAAAGAAAGCGGGAATCATATAGTGCGGCAGCTTTTGCTCTAAAAGTTCCTTGATTTCCTCTTCCTCTACCGGCTCTTTTTCCACATAGTAGGCAACCAGATAGACCTGCCCGTACTGATTTTGGAAATCTTTAATGCAAGCATCATGAATGCCGGGCACATTTTTAATAACACTTTCGATTTCGCCCGGCTCTACTCTCTGACCGTTGATTTTGACCATCCAGTCTTTACGGTTGAGGTAGATAATATTGCCGTTTTCCCCGTAGCGGCAAATGTCGCCCGAGCGCAGCATTCTTTCAAACCCGTCTTGCGCGGCAAAGGGGTTGGGCACAAAGGTTTTGGCAGACTGCTCGGGCAGGTGAATATACTCTTCGGCAAAATAGCCGCTAAAGCACAGCTCGCCTTCTTCGGCGGGATTACCGGCTTCATCTAAAATGTAGGCTTTTAAATCACCGAGCGGCTTGCCGATGGGGGTGTTGTCATAAGCTTTATCTACTTTAAAGGCGAGTGTACCGCAGCATTCGGACTGCCCGTACATCACAGTCAAATCAAACTGTTCGCTATAGGTATTGCTCACGCGCTCACTGCCGGTATACACGCTCTTGAGGCAATCCCCCTGCGGGGTAAACACCTTGAGCATTTTCGGGCTGATAAAGGTGTGGTTAATCTGATTGGTTTCGATAAATTCGGCAAGGAGAATGGGGTCTCTCATCGTTTCAAACGGCACAATGCAGCCTGCCATACAAGATGTTAAGGGCAGGAAAATATCGTGCACGGAAACGACAAAGGTAAACGGCGCACCGAGCGCCACCGCACTCCCGCGCGGCAAATCAAAGTAAGCATTAAAGCGCTCCACCGCATCGTCAATACTGCGCCGCGGGTGCAGCACACCCTTGGGCTTTCCGGTAGAGCCGGAAGTATAAATGACCAGCGCCGGCGCATCGTCTTCCACCGCGGTAACACCCTCGAAGGGCGCTTCCCCCTCGATGCCTTTTAAGAACTTGGCATTGATATTGACCTTGGCGCCGCAGTCGTTGCGAATATATTCCAGGCGCTCCTCGGGGTAATCCGGGGAAAGCGGCACATAGGCAGCGCCGACAAGCCAGGTTGCCACTATCGCGGCAATAAATTCCTTGCTCTTGGGCAGCTCGATGCTCACAAAATCGCGCGCACCGACACCGGAGCGCACTAATTTGGCGGCAATTTTGCGCGCGTAAGAATCAAACTGCGCATAGGTAAAGCTGTTGCTTTCCCCTATATCGGTCAGCACGCAAAAATCGGGATATGCTTTGACATTTTGAATAATGGACTCTAATACTTTACTCATAACACTCTCCTGTGCTTCGGTTACATCAATATTACTCGAAATTCAACACTTTTTGGAAACCGGTCATTTTAAACAGTTCCATCACATTGGCAGGTACATTTTTAAGAACAAAGCACTCTTTGCCGATGTTTTGGTGCGTTTGAATAATCACGCGGATACCGGCGGAAGACACATAGTCTACCCCCGCCATATCAAAGATAAGCTTGTCGCACTTATTTGCCTCTTCTGCCACCGCCTGCTCAAGCTCGGCGGAAGTGAGGGTGTCGATACGCCCCTCAATAACAAACGTGCAATCCTGATTGTTCCAATTTTTTGTGATAGTCAAAATACTCACTCCTTTTAAATCATAGATAGTTTTATTATATATAAGAATAAATAATATGTCAATTCTCAATCGAAAAAAAGAAAAAGGACTGTCAACAGACAGTCCTTTTAGTTTCGCTTTTACTGTACGGGCGGTTGCTGTACAGGCGGAACCGGAGCTGCATCGGCAGGAACACCGTTCGGGCCGATATACTCTGCGGAACCAAAGCCGAGGATTAAGGTAAAGATATTCGCAAGGAAAATCAAACCAATCGTAAATCCTGTGCCTTTGCCGAAAGCTTTTGCTGTTTTGATGTCTAAAATAATGAAATAGACGATATTTACAATCGGAATTAAGAGAAGAAGGAATTTCCAACCGTTGCCATCTACAAGCTTAACATAAATGTAAGTGCTGTAGAACGGAATCAAGGATTTCCAACCCGCTTCACCTGCTTTGGTGAAAATCTTCCAGTTTGCAATTACCAGCAAAACATACATAACAAGAGCGATAATGATGTAAACAGTTGACGCTGCACCTGCTGCTGCGCCTGTTGCTGCACCATTAGCAAAATCTTGAGTCACAGTAGTATTCATTTCGTTTTTCTCCTTTCGTAATTTTCGTTTTATAATCAAAATCCGCTTTTGCGCGCTTTGCTTGAAAGCCCGCTAAGCAAATTTTCATTATTGAAAGTACAACTGTGTTTTTTATTATAACATATTTTTTTGGCAATTTCTACACTTTAAGCAAAATTTATGGTTTTTATCCGTTTTCGCTCCCATCGTATTGCACAGCGCCTGCACGCGCGGCTGCAAGGGGCGGCTGACATACGGAGAGTGACGATAAGGAAGCTTTGGTTCATTTCGAATGCTTCCACCCATCTTGACAATGAAAAAATAAGCCAATACGATAAGTATTCCCTCATTTTTGTCATTGCCAATCTGAATGAAATCAGTCAAAATGAACTGCGTAGCACCTCACAACCTATTGTTTTGTGCAAGAAGAAGGCAAAAGTAGCCCATAAGGCTAACGCCTATGAGCTACTTTTAACGCACTTGTTGTGCGAAAATATAGAATTGTGAGGCAAAACCTTCTTTTCGCCGCTCTCCGTATAGGATATTTGCTGAAAATTGGCATCTTTTTCGCTATAACTTCAGAAAAAATCATCATTAGGCGCCAGCCTTAACGCTAATTTTTTCTTTGTTCTAACAAAAAATCTGCCGATTTTCAGTGCTTTGCAGTTTTTGCTAAGGGATTTTATTCGAATAAGTGAGAAAAATTTTCTTGCATACTTTGTGTATTCAAGGGGATTTTTCTCGCTTAGGCGGATGGAAGCGCACCGCAAAAACCAAACATTCTATATATCAACCGCCCCAACCGCTGATATTTCCTTTTTGCAGGGCATTGAGAATTTTATCGGGCAGGTTCTCGTATTTTTGCCCTAATTGCACCATCAGTTCCGCCATTTCCCGGCGCTCGGTCACACCGTCAGCCGGGCAGGCGGATTTCACGATGGGAAGCGCCTGCTTTTTGACCACTTTTTCAATATGGCGCTCCGGCACATAAATCATCGGGCGAATCAAGGTCAATTCCCGGCGCGAGAGGTAAGATTTTGGCGAAAAGCATGCAAAATTGCCGCCGTTAAAAAGGTTCATCAGCGCCGTTTGCGCCGCATCGTCTTTGTGGTGACCGAGGGCAACAACATTGCAGCCTGCCTGCCGGGCGGCGTTGTGAAGCATGCCCCGCCGCAGCTTTGCGCACAGCGAGCAAGGGTTTTTCTCCGCGCGCGTTTCAAAGACCACGTGGTAGAGGTTGGTGCGCTCGAGGATGTACTCGACATCCAAATCCCGACACAGTGCCGCAAGCGCGCTGTAATCGCCGTTTTTGTTGCCAAAGCAGGGGTCAAGGGTAATGGCTTTGAGTGTAAAATGCTTTGGGTAAAAACGGCGCATGGCGGCAAGCGCGCACAGCAACGCCACACTGTCTTTACCGCCGGAAACGCCGACGGCAACCGCATCCCCTTCATCAATCATATTGTACTGCTCCATTGCCGCGCGCATATATGCCATTAATTGCTGCAATACTTCACCCCCCATTTGCCTTTTGCTTTATTGTAGCATAAAAGGGCGCTGCTTGCAATTCTTCCAAACTATGCTATACTAAAAATATACAGTTGCAGAAAAGGAAATGCTTATGGGATTTATATGCCCGGTTTGCGGCGAAAACTTAATAGAAAGCGAGAAAAGTTACTCCTGCTGCCACGCGCATTTATTTGATAAAGCCAAAAAAGGCTATGTAAACCTTCTGCTCGGGCGCGATGCTTCGCTCCACGGCGATTCCAAAGAAATGGCTCTTGCCCGCTATGATATTATGCAAAGCGGCACCTATGCGCCCGTCAAGAATGCCGTAATTGCCCTGTTGCAAACCTATGCACCGGCGGCGCGGGTGATAGCCGACTGCGGCTGCGGGGAAGGCTACTATACCGCAGCGATTGCAGAGGCTTTTCGGCAAGCGGAAGTGCTCGGCACCGATATTTCCAAAGAGGTTTTAGCGGTTGCCAAGCGCCGCGGTAACGGCTTTAAGCGCGCCGTGGCAAGCTCGTTTGCCCTGCCGCTTGCAAGCGATAGTTGTGATGTGGCGCTCAATATTTTTTCTCCTTTTGCCAAAGAGGAATACGCGCGCATTATTCAACCGGGAGGATTTTTGCTGATGGTTATCCCGCTGGAATATCACCTTTGGGAACTCAAGCAGGCTGTTTACGAAAAGCCATACCTTAACGAGCCGCACATTCCGGCGCTCGCCGGGTTTTCTCTCGCGGCGCAAGAGCGGCTGGAATATCAAAAAACACTCCCCTCCCGCCAACTTATTGACCTTTTCGGAATGACGCCTTATGCAATAAAAACCTCCCCTGCCGATAAAGAAAAATTAAACGCTGTCAGCGCTTTAAAAATAACCTTTTCTGTTCAATTACTGCTCTACCAAAAGGAGAATGAACCATGGATTACAAAAAAATGAGTGTGTACCAAATCTGGCCGCGCAGTTTTTGTGACGGTAACGGTGACGGCATCGGCGATTTGGAAGGCATTTACTCGAAACTTGAGTATGTCGCAAGCCTGGGGGTGGACTGCATTTGGTTCAGCCCGCTTTACCCGAGCCCGAATGCCGACTATGGCTACGATATTGCCGACTACAAAGACATTCACCCCGACTACGGCGATTTGGCAACCTTCAAAAAGGTGCTTGACAAAGCCCACGATTTAGGCTTAAAGGTGATTATGGATTTGGTGGTCAACCACTCTTCGGATGAAAACAAGTGGTTTGTCGAGGGCATCAACCCCGACAGCCCCTACCACAACTACTATTTCTGGCGCAAGGGGCGCGGCAAAAACGGCAAGCGCCCACCCAACAACTGGCTCTCGCTCATTGACGGCGGCGCCTGGGAGCGCAACGAAAAAACCGGTGAATACTACCTGCACGTGTTTGCCAAAAAACAGCCCGATTTGAATATGGATAACCCCCAAGTGCGCAATGAAGTCAAAGACATTATGCGCTTTTGGCTGAATATGGGGGTGGACGGCTTCCGCGAGGATGTCATTACCCTCATCTCCAAAAAAGAGGGGCTGCCCAACGGCTTCCCGCTGCCTGCCGCCACCGGTATGGAGCACTACTTCAACGGCCCGCATGTCAAGGAATACCTCACCGAATTTAAAGAAGATGTGCTCGACAAATATGACTGCTTTGTGGTCGGCGAAGCGCCGATGATGAAGCCGAAAACCGCCCTGCAGTACATCGATGAAAAGCACAAAACACTCGACCTGATGTTCCACTTCCAGCACATGGAAGCCGACTGCTTCTTAATGGATTTTCTGCACACGAAATTCCACTTAAATAAGATGAAAAAAGCCTTCTCCGCCTGGCAAAATCAGCTCGAAGGCAAAGCGTGGAATGCGCTGTATATCGAAAACCACGACCACCCGCGCATTGTCAGCCGCTACGGCAGCGAAAAGTACAGAGAGCAGAGCGCCAAAATGCTCGCAAGTATGTATATTTTGCAAAAGGGTACACCCTTTATCTACCAGGGGCAGGAAATCGGCATGACCAATATCGATTTGGATGCCGACAAGTTTGTGGATGTATTCGCTAAAAACAACGCGGCAGTCTTTCGCAAAATGCACTTCTCTCAAAAGTGGATTGATAAAATGATTAAACTCTCCTGCCGCGATAACGCCAGAACTCCGATGCAGTGGGATGCCGGCCCGAGCGCGGGCTTTACCACCGGCACACCGTGGTTCTATGTCAACCCCAACTACAAAGAAATCAATGTCGCAGCGCAAGAAGAAGATGAAAACTCCGTGCTCAACTTCTACCGCAGGCTGCTTGCCTTCCGCAAGGAAAATGAGGTCGTTTTAGAGGGTAAATATAAAGAATACTGCAAAAAGAGCAAGGATATTTATGTGTTCGAGCGTGTACTCGGTAACACCCGCCTGTTAACAGTCAATTCCTTCACTGCCAAGGGCGTGCGCTTTGAAGCGCCCAAGGGCTACGATTTGAAAGAAGGGGAACTGGTGTTCCAAAACTACTCCAAAACCCCGATTGTCAACAACGGCTTTATGCTCCGACCTTATGAAACAAGAACCTATTTATTCGAGGACTAAACAGGTTCTTGTTTCAGTAAACAGAAAACAGTTTACAGATAACAGAAAAGTGCCGCTTTGCGGCACTTTTTTTAATGCGGAATGCGGAGTGCGAAATTCGGAATTAGAGGGCAAGACTCTCGCACTCGTTACGCTGCGCTCTATAAAAGAAGGGCACCCCAAAAAGTATTTCGCAGAAAACTTTTTGGGGAGAGGACAAACAAACGCAATACGGGTAAATGTTGCCAAGCCTTAACAGGTTTTGGTCGCCTGTTTTTCACTAATGCTATGTTAAAACACCTTGTAATACCCGCGTATTACTGCGTTGTTTTGCCTTGCCTAAGCAAAAAACAGGCAGACCAAAACTGCGCAGCATCTCTCGCTTAGGGATTTTTGAGATAATTTGCTTGATTTTGATGCTGCTTGGCTAACGCCAAGCAAAGAAACAGCGAGTGAATTAGCCAAAAAGAACAAGCGAGCGACTATTAAGGGTTTGACAACTTTTACCCCAAAGGATTTGCTTGCAAATTCTTTCTGTTATGAAGTTTGTTTGGACGAGAAAACTGAACACTAAAAAAGGGGCTGTGAAAAAACACAGCCCCTGAAAATTGAATAAAAGCAATTTAAAAAAGAGGTCTGAAAATAGCCAATAGGCTATGGAAAGACCTCTTTTTATGGTATAATAGATGTATGCAAAAAACCCAAAATACC
>JAFRJB010000123.1 GCA_017432485.1 Clostridia bacterium | reverse complement strand
TGTAGTTCCCTAATTTTTCTTGGTATGATATAATCCTGCCAGCTGTTGCCACTGGTCGTTTTGGATTGTAGTTCCCTAATTTTTCTTGGTATGATATAATTTCGTCTCTGCTTCTAACGAACCGTCGGCTATTGTAGTTCCCTAATTTTTCGTGGTATGATATAATTGATGCTTATAACGACTACCGCGCAGCCACATTGTAGTTCCCTAATTTTTCTTGGTCTGATATCATTGAAAAAAGCGAAATAAGGGCTATTAGAGCATTGTAGTTCCCTAATTTTTCTTGGTATGATATAATTGTACGCTTAACCCACGCCCCGCTATTGTTATTGTAGTTCCCTAATTTTTCTTGGTATGATATAATGTGTGGAGATGAAAGACATATTGTAAGCGTATTGTAGTTCCCTAATTTTTATTGGTATGATATAATTGAAAATGGGTATGAGAACTCTATCACAGCATTGTAGTTCCCTAATTTTTCTTGGCATGATATAATTAGGGAACCAAAAAATCAAGTGACTACAAGCAAATCAAGAAAAAGGGTAAATAAAAAAGCAGAGAAAAGCTTTTAACTTTTCTCTGCTTTTTTGATTTTTCTATAGAAGTGTTAACTGTTCATAGGAAACCGGGGTATCGGCTTGCACATAATTGCCAAGTAAAATGCGCATGCTTTCATACTGTTTTTCGGTAATGGTTAATAATCTGATAGAGCCATTGTCCGGAATATTCTTATTAAGCCGGTTTTCGTGTTTTTTTACCGCATCATAACCGTTACAGACTCTGCAATAGACAGAGTATTGCAGCATTTGGTAACCATCCTTCAGAAGAAAATTTCTGAATTTTGCAGCTGCTTTTTGCTCGGCTTTGTCTTTCACCGGCAAATCAAAGAAAACAAGCATTCTCATAAATTTAGTCATACGCAAAAAAATCGGTTGGCAGCAAGTCGGGAAGGTTCAGTTGAATCTGCTCACTTTCAAAAGAGGCAACCACACTCTGCACCATCAGTTCCATTGCGCGGGAAACCGAACAAGTTTTGCCGCCGACAACGGTTTTGGCATTTAATAACAACTGCAGTTCGGCTTTTTGAAAGCAGTATGACTGTTCGCCCCACTCTTTGAGTTGACCGAACACAAAACAATCTACAACCGGGCGAAACGGTTCTATTATATCATCTGCCAAATTGAATTGGTTAAGCTGGTTTTTGTGATGAATGCCGATAGAGGGCTCCAACCCTTCGCAAACAATGGTTTTGGCAATATAAGAGCGCAAGATAGCGTAACCGTAATTAAGAGCGGCATTGGTTTCGTTTTCGGCAGAGCGCGTAAAATCCTCCCCGAAAAGTGCTTTAAAATACAACCTTGCCGCATACCCTTCTCTGTTGCTGCTATCGCCGGACTGCACGGATGCAGCAATGGCTTTTAACTTTTGCGCCTGCTCGTTTCCATTCAGTTCCAAACACTTTGCCTGGTTGTTGATTTTTGCTTGCACAATTTGCTGCCAAATTCTTTTCAGCTTCGGTTTCGATTGCGACAACTGCAGCAAAACCCTTTTACTTTGCCGGCAATACGGTGCAATCGGCAGCAGTTGTAACGAAGGCATATGCTTTTCATTGCACATCATTACACAAATACCCTCCTGGGCAAGCGCTGTGAGTAATCTCACCGTCAGGCTCGTATTCTGATTATCCACCATAATGCTCTTAATGTCTTCAAGCGGGAAAGAATACTCCGCTTCTCCATTATTGACAATTAATTGCTGAAACTTCACTCTCATCTGCGCATGGTTGGCAATAAAAATATTACGATACGGCATAATCTACACTTTTCCGAAGCCCATGCGCTTCTCTTTATTCACCTTATGAATGTTGCCGATAGCATCAACCGTATATTTCTCAATATGCAGCAATGACTTTAACCCCAAACTTGCAACAATGTATGCGCCATCGTGGTTTTCAACCGTAATAGATGCCGTGGAAATACCGGCTTTTACATAATAAAAATAATCACTATTTGTGAAGTGATCTTTAGGCAATGAACTTCCCTTAAGATTGACTGCCATTTTTATCTCTTTTTTCGCAGTGACCTTTATTAAATCATTCGGATATAGTGAAAAGACAAAATCTTTATCACTCATTTCTTTCCAATATTCACTTGCTTTATTTGCAACGCACGCTTTATTCGGCAGTGTTTTCTTGACTGTGTCGGCAACATAAATCGGCACAAAATAGTAGCCCTCACCTTCCACAAAGAACACATCGATTCTAACCATAGAACCGTTGGCAGCAACGCCTGTATCTCCTCTTACCAAAACATTGGAAGAGGATTTCTCCATGATTTTAACTTTTTTGACAATCGGTCCTTCGCTGCCGTCTGCCTTAGGTTTATGAAATTCATAGCCTTCCGGAAATGCTGCTTTCGCATCACCGCCAAATGCCTTTAATCTTGTTAACAGTGCGTTATACAAAAGCAAATCACTCTCTTTTTTGTAATACCCGTCTATCTCCTGCCCGCTCTTATCTAACTTCAGTTTTGAAAGAGGCACTTTAGAAATGGTATACCCTTCTTCTTTGCCGGAGCGGATGGTTTCTTTATGCGCAGGTCCTGTCACTTTGTGATTGGGCATTCTTGAAACAAATGCCGGTTTTACGCGCAGAATCTCTTCCGTCGTGTAATTGGGCAAGCCTTCTTTTAAAAGCATTGCCTGCGGGTCATTCATCGTTCTTATTTCAAGTTCTTTTCTAAAACTCGGGTACGGGTAGGGGAAAGAATCTATCACTTCTCCATTTTCATCTACCACATGCATTTCGGAATACTGCACTTCTCTGTACCGAGAATAGGCAGTAACTTTTTGTATCAGTGCATCGGTCACGCAAGCAATCACGGCGGCATCTACAGCATGGTGCAAATCGCCATCTTCTCTGATTTTACTAATGCCCCAGCGCTTTCTCATGTATGCAGTCACAGCGCCATTGACTGCTACAACATGCTTTTTCTTATTTTTGTAGGTATCAAAAGCCAAATGGTCATTGATATAGTTATACATAAACCGGCTTAAGTACCTTGTGTCGTTTAAATGCCTGGTCTTAAAGTCGCTGCTTTCATCGATTTTTTCTTTTAGCAGATTTTTCTTTTTGGCATAATTTCTAACATTATTATTTACCCAAACTTTAAAATTGTCTTGAGCCTTCTCGCTTAAATACTGCAAAGGCAGGTGGTTTCCCTTTTGCCTGTTTTGAGTGGAAAATGTCAGCACTTTATTGTTATAGCTATCATCAAAACTCAGGCTATACGGTACAATATGGTCTACATCGACATAACCGAATTCAAACAATCTGTCTATCTCAATCGCAGTTTGTGTATACGGATCAATCCCATCTTGTTCAAGATAGAGTTTGTATTTTACGATATCCATCCCTGTCGGGTTAAAAATGTTGAACTCTTCTTTTAATCGCGCAACAATTTTTTCATTCGCAGAGCGGTTTTCCTCGTTCTTTTTATTGATAGTATTTCTCTCTTCAAAGGTTTTTGAGAGGTCTCTTGCCAATTCAATATTTATATATGCAGGGCTTCCCCCTTGCTCTTTAATAATCGCATTAATCACTTTAATCGTTTGCGATACTGCGCGCCTGACAACGGGGTTTGTAATATCTTCCAATTCATAAGAGCGAGGCGGTAACAGTAAGCTTTTTTCCAAACCGGAGCGCGCTTTAAAATCAATTCCCGCGCTCTCACAGGCTTTGTCATATGTGAGTCCCTGTTCCAAAAACGGTATTAACATATCGCAGGCTTTAATCGATACATGCCCAAACCCGGAAAAAGCGGAAATGTGCTCTACTAATGTGTCAATCACTTCCTGCCTAATGCCGGCACCTTGCAAATAATCCCGGATTTCATCATCATTTTTAAACACATTAAACGCGTAGCCGATGCTGTTTAATTCGCTTCTGCTTAAGGTTGAAATAAAGCCTTTTTTCATTTTGTCCAATGCTTTTCTGATTTGGTGATACGCCTTTAAATAATCAAACTTGGCTTTCTTTTCAACAGCCGCAGCATCATTCTCACCGTAAGAAAGTGCATTAAATCTATAGGTGCTCGGTATCTCTAACTCTTTTCTGATTTTCTCAAAAGTGACACTCGGCGACTTGTGGCACAGCGCAAAAATAGCATTTCTTTGTGCATCGGTTAAAGAAATACTTTCTGCGTTTTCAGCGATAAGTTTGATATTATTGATTTTCTGCCAGAGGCTGAAAAGCTGAAAAGAATAGGAAGACTTTGCTGCTCTCTTTTCTCCTTCAAGCAATGTGCAGTTGCCTATCATCTTCTCTATTTGGTTACCGGCATAGGGGCTGTTTTCGCCGGGTCCCTCCGAAAAAGAGCGCTGCGAAAGCACAATGGAAAGATACTCTTTCTCAATCTTCTCGGCAGCAAATGCATTGCCGCATTCGCGCTGTGCCTCAAAAATCAAGTGTATTTCATCTTCAATCATAGCGCGAGAAACAGTTGCTTTGTATTCATCTGCTTTATTGCGCTTGGTTTGAGAATAGTGCGCATCTTTATAGAACATCTCACCAACACTTCGATACTCTTTTTGCTGCATTAAGATTTGATTTTCGCTTACGGCGCTTAAAAGCTTCCCTGCCTCTTTATCGTTCGCATCCGATTTGCGGTTTGACTTAAAGCCTCTTCTCTGAGCAAGGTGAATTAAAACCCTTGCAAATTCACGGTTGGTCAAACTTTCATCAAGTGCTTTGGTTCTGAGGTAATAAATATCTTCTAATTGTCCTGAAAACAGATTTTCTAACTCTTCTGCGCTTAAGATATTTTCTCTCACCAAAAGCGCCCGTATTCTCTGCAGGCGATGCGTGTGGCGCCTGATGCGCCGCCTCATTCCTCTTGCCTCTCTGCGCGGCAGCGCCAGCGAAGCACCGGTTTGCGGATTCTCCGCTTTGTCAAAGACTCTCGAGCCCAATTTAATAATTCTGGCAGGTTCATCGTTCATATCAAGTTCCATTACCGCAAACCCGACAGATGCAACACCGCAATCCAAACCTATTGCATATTTCATCAAAAATACCTCCCACACAAAAAGATAATGACCTGCAAAAGCAGGTCATTAGAGCTTTGCGGTATACTAATAACTAGTAACCTTGTTATAGTAACCTAATTGTCCTTGGTATGATATAAATAGGACAATGTTATTATAACCGAATTGACCGCTTTTGTAAATACTTTTTTGTTGTTTCTTAATAATTCTATCACAGTGCACAAAAACTTGCAAGATTTCTTATCACGCTCTTTTCTTTAAAATACTCTTTTTAGTATTTTAGTGTGTTAAGATGCAATTTTTTAAAAATTAGATACTGTTTTTATCACTTTTCGTTGACAAAAATCATTTAAAAATGATAGTTTAAATAAGTTTTAAAATTAAAGAGATACATGATATTCAATATTTATGACTGAGAAAAAAACCGTAAATTGCCGGGTTATAAGCAGTGCCGTGTTCTTATAAATGAATAAAACAGAGGTAATCTGCCTCTTTACAAAATAAGAATTTGTGCTATAATATACTTAAATTTTGCGATTTTGAGATTTTTTCTAAAATTATGTTTGCGATTTTGTAAATATTGTGGATTTAAAATTTGCGATTTTGCAAATAATAAAATAATATGAGGAATGCACAGCATGTTTAAACGAAAAATATACGATAAATTGGTGGAGTGGAAAAAGGAATCTGCCGGCAGCACTGCACTTTTGATTGAGGGTGCACGCCGCATCGGCAAATCCACTGTTGCAGAAGCTTTCGGCCAAAATGAATACGCATCATATATTCTGATTGATTTCTCCATGGCATCAAGTGCTACCACTTCTCTTTTTGATGATTTGTCCGATTTAGACTATATCTTTTTGCAGTTACAACTACAATTTCATACAGATCTGCACACTAGGAATTCTTTAATAATTTTTGATGAAGTTCAGCTTTGTCCAAAAGCAAGGCAGGCTATTAAATCATTGGTAAAGGACGGCAGATACGATTATCTTGAAACCGGCTCCTTGATATCCATCAAAAAAAATGTCAAAGATATTTTAATCCCAAGCGAGGAAAGAAAACTCTCTATGTTTCCAATGGACTATGAGGAATTCCGATGGGCATTAAATGATACTGCCACAATCCCGCTATTAAGAAAAATGTATGAATCCAAAAAACCGATTGGAGACGAAACCAGCAGAAAACTGATGCGCGATTTTCGCTTATATATGCTTGTGGGCGGAATGCCGCAAGCTGTAAGTGAATACATCCAAACAAACAACTTCAAAAAAGTTGATGCTGTCAAAAGAGATATTCTGCAGCTTTATAAAGAAGATTTTATGAAAATTGACCCGACAGGAAAAGCTTCTTTACTGTTTGATGCCATCCCTGCACAGTTAAATAAAAACGCTGCCCGCTATCAAGTTTCAAGCGTTCTTCCTGACCAAAGAGCGGATAATCTTCTTGAAATCATCGCTATGATGAAAGACTCAAAAACCGTTTTAGTCTCCTATCATTCCAATGACCCGAATGTTGGGCTTGCAAACAGTATTGATTTGTCCAAATTTAAAATGTTTGTTTGTGATACCGGCTTGTTTACTACACTGATGTTTAAGGACAGCGATTTTACTGAAAACACCATTTATGAGAGACTGCTCAACGATGCTCTCTCAGCAAATTTGGGATACTTGTATGAAAATATTGTTGCACAAACCCTGACAGCAAACGGAAATGAACTATTCTACCACACTATTTTCAATACCTCATCACGCCATAATTATGAAACTGATTTTTTATTAACCAGAAAGAACAAAATCTGTCCTATCGAGGTAAAATCATCTAAATATAAAACACATAAATCGTTGGATGTATTTTCTCAAAAATATTCATCCCGAATACTTTTTAAATACTTGATTCACACAAAGGACTTTTCAAAAGACTCGGATATTATCTGCCTTCCTGTCTATTTGGCACAGTTCATTTAAAATGTAAAGCAAACGGCAAAGTACTACAATATATGTGCGCATCTGTTTCATTCATTAAAAACACGGAATTGAGAACATTCTCAATTCCGTGTTTTTTGCTAAATTACTATTTCTTACTTTTCCAATCGAGCATCACTGCCGGGTTTTCAAAGATTTCATCGAGCTTTTTAATAAAGGGAACGATGTCGCCGAAATCCAACGCGCGGTGGTCAAACTCAATCGTGAAAGGCACAATTTGCCGAATGGCAATTTCTTTTTCGCCTTTTTCGTTGGTGACCACAATCGGCTTATCCTGAATCGCGCCAAAGGCGATTGCCGCCACCTGCGGCGGGATAATCTCAATAAGCGTTGCCGTGCCGCTGCGCCCGCGGTAGACAGAGCCGACATTGGAAACGGTGATGGAGCCCTGCTCAATATCGCGCTTGGTCAGGCGGTCGGATTTGGCGATTGCCTCGTAATCCTTTTTCGCTTGCCCTTTGAGGGTTCTCACCTTATGTTTGCCGGTTTTGGAACCGATGAGGCGGCGAAACGTTTGCTTGATTTTGCCGTTTTTCAAAGCGGTCATGGTATCATCAAATGAAACCTCATACATCACTTCATTTAAATCGGTATTCGCCACGCGGCGCCGCACATCTTTGATGTAAGCGGTCATCTGGTCTAAGCTTTTATTCTCAAAATTGCGCAGATTAATGGTCATCATCTCGCCGGTGGGCAATACCATCGGCATCGAGATATTAATCTCGGAAAGGGTGTGAATCACACCCTTGACATACTTGCGATCAAAATCGATGTGCGCATTCATGGCGGGGCACGCTTTAAGCCCTTCCACTATGACCTTGAGCATTAAGGTGTTGACCGTAATTTTCTTTTCGGGGCTTGCGCCCTTATTGAGTTCGCGGTACTGCTCCATAAACGCCGTGACATCCGGCTCATACGCATAGGTGACATGGGGAATATTGCGCCAACTCTCGGTGGTCATATTCGCCACAATCTTGCGCTGAATGCCGAAGTGTTCCGTTTTTTTGATGTGTAATTTTTTCTTTGCCAATTGTTTTTCCTCTTTTTTTATATTTCACCCTGTCGCTTGCGCGCAGGTTGTTATTACTTATGAAAAATCTGCCGCGGGTAACTGCCTGAGGCGATACAGATGCGGCTGCAGTGTATCAATGCAAACATCGGCTTTGACCGCGCCGAGTTTTGCATTGAGAAATGAAATATACATCCACACTGTGTCCGGCGTGGCGCTTTCTCCCCGCCAAATTTCCTCCAAAATCTGTTCGGCACTGCACGCCTCTTGCCTCTTGGAAAGCAAAAAAGCGAACAGGCGCACTTCTTTTTGCGCCAAAGCAATGGTATTTTGTGCGCGCAGTTCTGCCGCCTCGGTGTCCAGTTCCACATTGCCGAACGCTAAAAGGCGCGGTTCAAATGTGCGCTTGCGGCGATACAGTGCACGCAGTCTTGCGCTGAACTCCTCCATCGCAAACGGTTTGGTTAAATAATCATCGGCACCGGCATCTAACCCGACAACGCGGTCTTCCACCTGTGTTTTTGCGGTCAAAAAAATTGCCGGCGTCATATTACCCGATGCGCGGATTTTGCGCATCGCGCTAATCCCATCCATCACCGGCATCATGATATCCATTACCACGACATCGTAGGCATCGCGCAAAAGTCTCTCTATCGCTGCGGCACCATCTGCTACTGCAACCACGCTGTGCCCCTGATAGTCCAAATAGGCTGCAAGTGCTTCTCTTAAATCGGTTTCATCCTCTGCAATCAGTATTTTCATCACTGCTCCCCGCCTTCCTCTCGAATAATATTTCTGAGTGTTTGCATAGAAACATCGCAGGCAGCCAATTCATTGGCACAGCGGTGCAACTGGGAAACAATGAGTTGCTGATTGGCAATATTCTTTTTGTATTTTAATTCGTGCTCCAGTGCCGCCCATGTATCCATCGCGATGGTTCTCAACTGTACCTCGACAAAGAAGTGCCCCGGTACATGACCGTCAGGATCCTCAGCCGGTGCGGTGACATCCAGTATCAAATGGTAACTGCGGTAACCGTTGGGCTTCGCGTTGCGGATATAGTCCTTCTCCCTGACAAGCGCGCACCCCGGCAGCGTTTTAAGCCACGCCGCCATTTGATACACATCATCAATAAACAGGCACACAACCCGCAGTCCGATGGAATCGGTAATACTGCGCAAAGCGTGGTAAGTGCTGATTTCACAGCCTGTTTTTTCTAACTTTGCTTTGGTGTTTTCGTCACTTTTAATGCGATAGCGCAGGTGCTCAAACACCTTTTTGCCTGTCGCTTCCTCGCGCTCTCGGTTATACGCCTGCATAGTTTGCACGAGCTGTTGCATGATAGCGCACATCGTATCGCCATATTTTCCGTAGATAGACACTGTTTATAATCCTTTCTAAGCGAATCACGGATTGAAAGGAGTTGGCGTTTATCACAACATTTTTTATATTATACACTACTTTGCGCGCCTGCACAAGGCATATTTTGCGCTTTTGCAAAGAAGTTGCACCGCTTACGCCAATCCTTAAAAAACGCCGCAAATCTTTCTTGTTGTTACCCAGTGTACGCGCACTACCTAAAGAGAGCCTAAAGCAAAAAGAAGGGGATTGAAAACTCCCCTTCTTTTTGCTTTGATGTTTTATTTCTTCAAAAAATGGTTTGCCTTTTTGGTGAATACCCTAAAGAGCAGTTCATCGCTGTACTGTTTTGCGCCGGTCTTTTCGAGTGTCTGCATTTGAATATACTCATACACCGTCTTTTCAAGCGTGCGCAGCACATTGAGCGCATCCTGCATCGTTTCGCCGACGCAGAACACACCGTGGTTTGCCATAAAGCAGGCGTTTCTGCCCTGCATTGCCTCCACCGTTCCCTCCTTGAGTTTCTCGGTGCCGGGCAAGCCGTATGCGCCGACAATGACATCGCCGCCGAAAATCTCCTGAAGTTCCTGTGTATACGCGGGCAGCGGCGCACGGCAGGATGCCATAATGGTCGCAAACACCGGGTGCGAATGGATGCAGGCATTTATCTCGGGGCGGGAAGCGAGCACCGCCGCGTGAATTTTTCTTTCGGAAGTCGGCTTTAAGCCATCATACCACACGGAAGGGTCACTGATTTGCACAATCGGCATATCCGCCGCTTCTAAGTGGTTATAGTCTAAACCGGTGGGAGAAACAAGCATATGGTCATCATCCAGGCGCACGGAAATGTTGCCCCAGGTACCCTGCACCAGGTTTTCTTCGAGCAAAGTCACACCGGTATCTTTGACAAGTTGCCTTAATACAAGTTCGGTATTTTTATTCCACATTATGCATTCCCCTCCTCACTCTGCAAATTCTCTTGGTTCTTTTTGCTGTATTTTAATTTGTAAATCGTGTTCATCAGTACCGCTTCAAAAGGACTGATGCACACATTCTTTTTGACCACTGCCGAACCCACAAAGCAGTGCGCAGCCTTATCGAGCACCAGCACACAGGTGTAGGCTTCATTGAGGGTTCTGCCGGTGGTAATGCAGCCGTCGCCCTCCACCAGGGTGGAATTGCGGCGCAGTAAGTTTGCCACAATCATGGTGGGTTTATTCTTGCTTGTTTTGCAGTTTCTGCCGATAATCTGGGTCATATCATCGCTGACTGCGGGAATATCCACCGCGCAGGCAGCAATAGGCTCTACCCACTTCGGGTGGCAGTGGCAAATAGCACAAACATCCTGCTTTGCGGCATAAATGCTCGCGTGCAGAGCATATTCACCCGCAGTTTCCTCTAATCTGATTTTGAGCACATCGTCTTCAGTCAAATCAGCTAAAGAAACTTCTTTTTTCGATGCATATAAGTATGCACCCGATTTTACACTGATGCAGTCGCCTTTGCCGACAACATTTTGCTTGGTCAATTCTTGTGCATATTCGAGAATCAACGCAACACTTTTATCCATTGTATTCATCGCCTCCGAATCGTTTGGAATTAGTTACTTTGTAAGTATTTTTCAAATCTTTGTAAAGCCGCTGATAAGTGATAAACATCTCATCATAAATCGCTTTATTACATTCATTGGGTCGGTAGGTTTTCTTTTCGACCACAAACTTTTTCGCTTCGCTGAAAGAGTCGAGTTCGCCCAAACCGATAAACGCTACGATTGCGGCACCGACCGCGCCCGCGTTGCGCGGGTTTTCCACAACGGCGAATTCGCGCTGCGTGATGTCGGAAATAATCTGCATCCACGCATCATCCAGTGCGCCGCCGCCGATAATGCGGAACTGGCGGCAGTGGAAGCCGTAATCCTTCTCGTAGTTTTCAAGTATCCAGCGCAGGTTATAGCCGATACCCTCATACACCGCTTTCATCAAGTGCTCGCGCGTATGGGTCGGGCTGATGTTATAGAGCGTGGCGCGCGTGGTGGTGGATGAGAAGGGGCAGCGCTCGCCGAGCATCCACGGGGTGCAAATCAAGTGGTCGGAACCCGCGGGGATTTCCCGAATAACATCATCCATATATTGGTAGATACCGTCGCCAAGTTGTTCGCTCTCGGTGCGGAAAAACTGTTCAATGAGCCACTGCAGGTTACTGCCTGCCGCTTCGGTTACACCGCAAATCAGGTTCATTTCGGGGTCAGCCGATTGAATGGCGGCCGCACCGTTTTTAAACTTGGTCTGATCTTTGGAAGAAGCGCAGACCCAGCCGGAAGTGCCTAAGTAAATATGAATGTCGCCGTCGCCGTTCATACCCGAGCCGATGGTGGCAGCCTGTGTATCATCGCAGCCGCCGAAGACCGGTGTGCCCTTGACAAGCCCCATCGCTTCGGCTGCTTCGGCAGTCAAACCGTCGCCGATTTTGTCGGTACTCTTAACAAGCGGCGGGAGTTTATTCATATCCAGCCCTGTCAGTGAGAGCACCGAAAGCCAGGTTTTCTTTTTGAGGTCCAGCCCGTAAGACGAAGCACCCGAAAGCTCGGCGACCATCTCGCCCGTGCACTTGTATTTCAGATAGCCGTTCACATCCAAAAAGTATTTGGTTTCGTTATAAACATCGGGGCGCTCATCTTTGAGCCAGCGAATTTTTGCAATAACATCTTTACCCATAATAGGGGTGCCGGCAATCATTGAAAAGAATTTTTTGCCGCCGAGCTGGCGCATGAGCGCCTGCGCTTGTTTTTCGGCTCTGCCGTCTACCCACGTGATGTTATTATACAGCACCTTCCCGTCGTTATTAACAGGGATAATGCCCATCGCCTGTGTGGAAAAGACAACGCCCTTGACTTCCTCGGGGTCAATACCGACTTCGGTAACAAGGTCTTTAGAAGCTTTGCACACCGCAGCCCAATATTCCTCCGGTTTTTGCTCCACAAAAGCGGGCGCGGGGTAATAGGTGGGGTAAGGCTCCGCTCTGGAAGCAATCACTTTCCCCTCAAAGTCAACCAACACCGCTTTGTCGGAAGATGTTCCCATATCATGGGCAATTACATATTTTCCCATAGTTCTCCTCAATATTTGTTTTGCCGGAGGCAAAACAGTGTTTTCGTCCAAACAATCTACGCAACAGAAAGCATTCACAAGTAAATGCTTTCGTATTGCTCCGATTGTTTCTCCTCTCCCCAAAAAGTTTTCTGCGAAATACTTTTTGGGGTCCCCGTAGTGCCGCCTTGCGGCACTTAAAATGCAACACAAAGTGTTGCCACCGTTAATTCCGAATTCCGCATTCCGAATTAGTATAAAAGGATTGTGCCGCTCGGACACAATCCTTTTATTGATATGTTGTTCCGAAACTATTTCTTTGCCCACTGCGCTTTCTTGGCTTTTTCTGCCGCAAGCGCTTTCTTTGCAGCCGCCATTGCCGCTTTCTTCTTGGCAATGTTTGCGCCCTTTTCAAGGGCTTGTTTGGCTTTGGTTTCGGCAATTGCTTTTGCCTTTTCGGCTTTATGGGCTGCAGAGTACTCTGCGACTTCTTCTTCTAAAACGCCGGTCTTCTTAACAATCTTAAACACATCTTCAAAGTGGTTGAGCGCTTCGTCGATGATATCGTCGGTATCCGCCATAGAAGTGTAAAGTCTGGAACCTGCGAGTGTGACAATGCCGTGTGCCATATAGGCAGCGCCCATGCGCTTCATCGCTTCGGTTCTGGTCATCATCATATCCTTCTTGGAAAGCGCCTTGATGGGGCCTAAGGGATTCATGGTGGAGAAGTCGAAGCTCATCGGTGCCGTGCACTCAAGGTGGCAAATAGAGCCCTGGTTGTAAGCAACATAAGGCAGTTTGTACTGCTTAATGAGTTCTACCAAACCATCGGTCAATCTGTCGCCCGCGCGGCCTGCTTTTGCACAGGCATCATTCTTGGCAATCTCTTTAATTGCCACATAACCTGCCATAGCAGAGAGCGGGTTCGCAGCGAGAGTACCGCCGCAATACGCTTTCTTTGCACCGCCGGCAACGCCTGCCGCCAGAAGGCTGACATATTCTCTCTTACCGCCGACACCGCCTGCTGCAGGATAACCGCCGGCAACGATTTTACCGAAGATGGTAAGGTCGGGAGTCACATCAAACAGACCCTGCGCACCGCCGACACCGAGGCGGAAACCGGTAACCACTTCGTCGAAAATCAACAAAGCGCCGTAGGCATCACAAAGCTGGCGCACTGCCGCGTTGTATTCCCAATCGATCGGGCGCGTGCCGGATTCCGGACCTGCCGGTTCCAAAATAACAGCCGCTGTGCCGCCGCGCAGCAGGTTGAGGTCAAGGTAGGATTTGAGCATTGCCAAATCGTTGGGGCGCACTTCGTCAATGCCTCTGTAAACGTAACCCGGAATACCGAAAGACTCGAGGTAATTTCTGGTGCCGGGGATTTTTAAACCGTAAACCATTTGGTCGGACCAGCCGTGGTATGCACCGCCGATTTTAATGATGTGCTTTTTCTTGGTGGCACATCTGGCAATACGCAGCGCTGCCATCACGGATTCGGTACCCGAACCGAGCATGCGGAACATCTCCACACCCGGCATATGCTTATTGATTTCTTTAGCAATCAACAGCTCGGCTTCATGGAACAAACCGGTGGTCGGGCCGCAATCTTTAATCAGCTTAATCGCTTCTTTCTGCACGGCTTGATAGTTGCTGCCCAAAATGGTGGGGCCGCCTGCCTGCAGGAAGTCAAAATACTTATTGCCGTCAAGGTCATACAGGTAAGCGCCTTCGGCTTTTACCATACACATCGGGAAAGGCATATTGAACGCTAAGTTATGCTGCACACCGCCCGGGATATATTGCTTGGCTTCGGTAGTGATTTCTTTGGACTTGGCGCACTTGGCATCAAAATAATTTTCAACAATATCTTGATAGGTTTCTTTATCTACACCGTAGATGTCCTTCTTTGTCAACTCTTTGAGGCTGGCGTTAATCGAGCGCGCATCCGCCCAGCGGGTAACGCCGTAGCCCTGGTCTATTTTACCTTTGATGACTCTGTATGTAACGTTCATATCTCTTCCTCCTAAAATGTTATATACATATATAATAATAACAAGGAAAAAAAAATTTGTCAACAAACATTTGCGCACCTCATAAAATTAAAAAAACATATTGACGAATGCCGAAAAAATCCCTATAATTTATTCATATTGGTTTTATTACGAGAGGAGAAAACAATGGCTGATTTATCTAAAATTATTGCACTCAAAGATGAAGCGGCAAAGTATATGGTAAAAGAAATTACCTATATTTGCAAAAACCTTCCCAAAAGAGACCCCGGTTCCGAGGGTGAGAAAATGAGCATCGAATATATGGCAAAGCAGCTTAAAGAAGACTGCGGCTGCGATAAAGTCAATATCGACAGCTTCGAGGTTCATCCCCGCTCCTTCTTCGGCTGGGTTTACTTTACCATTTCTTTGGTGTTAGCGGCAATCGTTGCGTTTTTCTTTGCGCCGATTTTTTCGATGATTTTTGTATTTATCGGTCTGTTTATTGTGACTATTTCTTTCGGGCTTTACACCAAGGCAATTGACTGGGCATTTCCGAAAAAAACCAGCCACAATGTTTACGCCACCAAAAAGCCGACCGGCGAAGTCAAAAGAAGAATTTTCTTCAACGGTCACCCCGATGCCGTATGGGAATGGCCTGTCAACTACCACTTCGGCGGCGTTGCCTTTGAAGCGCACGCGGTCATCTGCATTATCGGCGCGGTGTACTACTTTGTGATTGCGCTGCTCTACACCCTCAAATACGGCGTTCATTTCGGTTTGCCGCAAGACTTTTCCGACCCGCTGGTCATTGCCGCATTTATCGGTTTCATCTTCATTCCGTTTGAAATCGGTCTGTACTTCATCGCCAATTACAAAAGGGTTGTTGACGGTGCCAACGATAACCTCTCCGGCTGCTACATGGGCATTGCGCTCTTAAAGTATTTAGAAGATAACAATATCCAATTTGAACACACCGAAGTCGGCGTGCTCAACACCGGTTCCGAAGAAGCCGGCACCCGCGGCGCGATGGCATTTGCCGACCAGCACCAAGGTGATTTTGATGATGTGCCGACCTTTGTTTACTCTTTCGACACCATTTATGACCCGGAACAGCTGATGGTCAACTACAGAGATTTAAACGGTTTGAAGAAGTCCGATAAAGAAGCTTCCGACCTCTTCCTCAATTCCGCCAGAGAGTTGGATATTCCCTGTAAAAAAGGCTGGGTACCTCCGTTTGGCGGCTGTACCGATACCGTGCCGCTTAATCGCGTGATGAGAGCGGCAGGCATTACAGGCCTTAACCACAAGCTGGAAAACTACTACCACACCAGAAGAGATACCTATGACAATATGAACCTCGAAGGCTTGGCAAATTGCTTTGCAATCACCGCCAAGACTCTCGAACATTTCGATGAAGGTGCACTGGATTAAAACCGACATACATAACCCCCCCGACAAGCATTTGCCTGTCGGGGGGTTCTATTTAAGATAATAATTGCATCACCGTATCGCCGTGGCGGCGCTCATCGGCTTTAACACTTTTGACTTGCGGGAACTTTTTGGCAACGGGTTTATAGGATTTTACCGCGTTATATTCCCCCTGAGCAATCAGCGGGTAAAGGCGCCTTCTGCCGAGCACTTTATATAAAAACGGCAATGCGATTGCCATTGTTTTCTTCGGCTTTAAAGTCTACCCGGTCAGTTTTTTGAAAACTGCCGCGTGGTGCCCTTCTTCCGCGGCTAACTGCCGAAAGGTGCGGGCATCTTTTTTTCTTTTCACCGCAGCTGTCAAAGCGTTATACATCAAGACTGCATCCAGTTCGCCCTGCTGTGCTTTCAAGAGCACTTTTCTATCCTTCTTTGTCATCGGCTCACCTTGAAGCGGGCGGCAAAAGCGGCAGCAGCCTTTTCATCGGCGGCGTTGGGTCTGCCCTTATGAATGCCCTTGAATTCCCCTTTACAGTGAAATTCCTTTTCGCACATGGCAATGCCGACTTTGTCCGCCTCCGCCTTTACCTTTTTGTAGGTGGAGTTGAGCATGGCGGCAGAACCGAAGTTGACAATTTGCTTGACCTTATTTTTATCAAGTGACGCGATAAACGCCTTAACTTCCGGGTCAATATTAAAAGCATAGTAGGAGTTGCCCAAGAAAAGCAAATCCACAGGCTCTTCTATCGGCGCACTCAGGGGCAGTGCTTCTACGCCGAGTTCCGCTCCAATCGCTTCGGCTAAGCGCTTGGTATTGCCGGTTTTCGTGTAGTATCTGACAGCATACTTCATCACATTTACCTCCTGTGCTTATAACAGGGCTTCCACTGCCTGTCTGACTTCGCCCATATCGGTAGTGGGCTCAAAGCGCGCCACAACCTTGCCTTCGCGGTCGATTAAGAACTTGGTGAAATTCCACTGGATGTAGGCTTTATCACCGTATTTTTTATTAAATACTTTAGATGCCTGCTTGAGTGCCAGGGTTTTCAAACCTTTTTCAAAGCCCTCAAAAGGCTTTTCGGTTGCTAAGAAGGCAAACAGCGGGTCAGCGGTTTCGCCATTGACATCAATTTTCTTAAACTGCGGGAAATCCGCACCGAATTTGAGAGTGCAAAATTCATGAATTTCTTCGGCACTGCCGGGCGCCTGGTTGGCAAATTGGTTGCAGGGGAAATCCAGGATTTCCAAGCCCTTGTCTTTGAAATCTCTGTACATTTCTTCCAAAGGCTCATAGTGCGGGGTAAAGCCGCAGCCCGTTGCCGTATTGACAATAAGCAATACCTTGCCTTGGTAGTCGGACAAGCTGACATCGTTGCCCTTTCTGTCTTTGACCGTAAAATCATAAACCGTTTTCATCTGTTTACGCCTCCTTTTAATATTAATTTTGTGCTTGTAACAATTCATATAACAGAGTATACAGTTGTTCGGCTTTTTCGCGCGGGAAGTCTACACAGCCCGCCGCTTGTAGGGGAATGTCCTTTGCCTGCTGCTGCAACTGCCGCCCTTTTTCGGTGAGGGTGATTTCCACCACGCGCTCATCTTCATTGCTGCGGCGGCGCTCAATGTAACCCGCCTGCTGCATTTTTTTGAGCAGGGGCGAAAGGGTGCCGTTGTCGAGCATCAGTTTTTCTCCCAATGTGCCGACCGTAATGCCGTCTTGCTCCCACAGCACCAAAAAAACGATGTACTGCGTGTAGGTTAAACCCAAGGGTTTCAGCAAAGGGGTATAGAGGTTGACCGCATTTCTGGCTGCCGCATACAGCGGGAAACACAACTGATTTTCCAATTTCATGGCTTCGCGGTAGTTGTAAGACATAGATTCATCTCCTATTTGTGTTTTATGCAATTATATTTTATCAAACATATTTTCGTTTGTCAACCGTTTTTTCGATTTTTATCTTTCACCCCTCATAAAATCAATCACCGGCAAAAACTATTTTAGTAAAAAAGAGTTTTCTCTAATTTTTAAAATGACGAAAAGACATAGCTCCTATAATGCGTTGCTTTGCAACGCCACCTCCAATTCCGCATTCCGAACGCCGCATTCCGCATGATATCCCCGTGGGGATATAAAAACAGGCTGTCTCTGTTTCGGAGACAGCCTTTATATATTTTCATCTATTATTCAGCATCGCGCAGCTGCAAAAAGGATGCATGCGCTTGCTCTATCTTTTCCAAATACGGCGCATAGTCCGTTTGTGTTTCAGCGCGCAGCAGCTCGGTAATTTCGGCAACCGCTTCATAAAGCGGAGTGAGCGCCAAGTTACCCAAAACGCCTTTGAGAGAATGGGCAATTTCAAACCCCTTTTTCAGGTCGCCGCTGTTAACAGCGGGTGCCAGCTGATCGAAGTTGTCATCCTCAAGTGCTTTGCCGACAAGGTTTAAATAAAAGCCTTCGTTATTTAAGCAGCGCGCCAAACCTTCTTCGGTGTTCACGCCTTGCGCTTGTAATGCTTCAATTGTCAACATTTCGTGTTCCCTCCCACAATGCTTCAAACTCGCCGGGCGGCAGCGGTTTTGAAAAATAATAGCCTTGTATGATATCGCAGCCCATTTCCTTGAGTGCCAGCATTTGTTCGCGCGTTTCCACGCCCTCGGCAACGACCGGCACGCTAAGATACTTGGCAATATCAATAATTATTTCAATGAGTTTCGTATCTTGTGTTTTGGCAAACGCCTGCTGAATAAATACCATATCCATTTTCAGCACATCAATAGGCAGTGCGGAAATCATATTTAATGATGAATAGCCCGTGCCGAAATCATCCATTTCAATCAAAAAGCCGAGTTCTCTTAACGCATTGACCGTTTTAATAATCTGTTCGGCGTTTTTGGTATACGCCGACTCTGTGATTTCCAGTAACAAATCTTTATTCGAAAGCCCGTTTTTCTGGATAATGGTTTTTAAAGTATCCACAATCATCGGGTCGAATATATCTGCTCTTGAAACATTGACGGAAACCGGAACGGCAGCACCATAGCGCGCTTTCCACGCTTTAACTTGCGCCGCCACTTCGTTCCAAACATAATTATCAAGCTTGCGAATAAGCCCGTTTTCTTCAAACAGCGGAATAAACTCGCCGGGTGAAACGCACCCGAGTGTCGGATGGTTCCAGCGCACGAGTGCTTCGGCACTGACTAAAGCGGGTGACTCTGCCTGCACATTGTATTTCGGCTGATAGTAGACGGCAAATTGCTTGGTTTCTATCGCGCGCGGGAAATCCTCAATAAGCTGTTCGGCGTAGAGCTCCTTTTCATGCATGGCGTTATCGAAAAAGCCGATATTGCCGGAATAGCCGGATTTGACCGTATCGCACGCCTCGCTCGCCCTGTCAAACCGACGCTCAATCGGCAGCTCTCTGTCGACCGTGTCATACACACCCATACGCAAGCGAACGCGGTTGTGAGAACCGACATAGTTGTTAAGCGCATTTGAAACACTTGCCAACATTTCAATATAATCCAATCCGTGCGGCGCATACACCATAAAAGCATCCGCCTCTCGGTGGCAGACAATCCCGCCCGAAGGCGCCGCAAATTCGCGCAGCTTGCGCGCCATCAGGCGCAGCACGTCATCGCCGTATTTGGTGCCAAATCTCTCATTGATGGTGTGAAAGTGATAGATATCAAGCACAATCGCATCGGTCTGCACCGTGGGGTGGTGAATATCAAACTGCTCGGCATAGCGGTAAAAATATTCGCGATTATAGAGTTCTGTCAGGGGGTCGCGCTCGGTGGCGTTGATAATCATTCTGTCTTCCGAGAGTTCAATCGAGCGGCGCACACGCGCCATAATCACATCCGGCTGCGGGTAGGGTTTCGGAATGAAATCCGCCGCGCCGAGGTGCAGGCTCTCCACTTCCGACTTTGCATCGGAAGTCATCACAATGACCGGGATTTGTTTTAACTGCGGGTCATTCTTTACATATGTAAGTACTTCTAAACCGTTTTTCTTCGGCATAATCAAATCCAGCAAGACCAGCGAAAGGGTCTGCCGGTATTCTTTCATTTTTTCTATGGCTTCATCGCCATCGGCGGCAAACACGGTCTCATATTCCTGCGCAAGCAGATTGCCGAGGATTTCGCGATTGATCATCTCATCCTCAACAATCAATATTTGTCGCCTGCCAAATACTTTGCGGCTTTGTGTCATGCGTTATTTCTCCCCTTGTGTTGTGTGTTTTGCGTTTGATTCATGCCTCGGCAGCCGCGGGTTGTATAAAAGACTCCAAGGTGGCTTTCAACTGTTCAAATTCTACCGGTTTGGAGAGATGTGCATTCATCCCCGCCTGTAAAGAGCGCTTCATGTCTTCATCAAAGGCGTTTGCCGTTAAGGCAATAATCGGCACCTGTCGGGCATCTTCCCGCTCTAAAGCGCGGATGGCTTTTGTTGCCTCTAACCCGTCCATCACCGGCATGCGCACATCCATCAATACCACATCAAAGTATCCTTCTTCCTGCGCGCTAAACGCATCTAATGCCGCTTTGCCGTGCTCGACATAGACAACCTCCATCTCCCACATATCTAATACCTGTTTCATGATTTCGGCATTGATAAGCATATCCTCTGCAAGAAGCACCCGCTTGCCTGCGAGGATATTTGCCGGGGCACTTTGTTCGCTCTCGGGCGCTGCCGCTTTTTCTGCCGGCTCCGGTATGTTGCTGCCGGCGGCATCGCTGTTGCGGATAGTGATGGTAACCGTAAAGGTAGAGCCGACACCTTTTTCGCTTTCCACGGTAATGGTGCCGTTGAGCAAATCGACAATATTTTTGGTAATTGCCATCCCCAAGCCCGTGCTGCCGAATTTATTGGAGCGGCTGGACTCTTCTTGGGTAAAGGGCTCAAAAATGTGCTCTAAAAATGCTTCATCCATACCGACACCCGTGTCTTTAACCGTAAAGCGCAATGTCGATTGGTTTTTATAATCGGCAACTCTTTCCGCCGTAAACCACACTGTGCCGGGTGCCTCGGTAAACTTAATGGCATTACTCAAAATATTGATGAGCACCTGCTTAATTTTCATCGCATCGCCAATATAACGCTCGCCGAGTTCCTCGGAGAAGCGGCATTCAAAGCTTAAGCCCTTATCGCGGCACTGGGACTGCATCATATTGGTGATTTGTTCGAGAAGGGCGCTTAAAGAGAATTCTTCTTTTTTGAGCGCCATTCTGCCCGATTCGATGCGGGACATATCTAAAATATCATTAATGAGTGTGAGCAAATGGTGGGCGCTTTCATCAATTTTGAGCAGCTGTTCCCTGGTTGCCTCACTTAAGCTTTCATCCATCAGCGCCAAGCTGTTTAAGCCGATAATCGCATTCATCGGGGTGCGGATTTCGTGGCTCATGTTAGATAAAAACACCGTCTTCGCCTTGTTTGCCGCTTCTGCAACGGCAAGGGCATCGGTAATCGCCTGCCGGCTTGCCATGGAGGCGCGCATTTCGGTGTCAATGACCGTCATCCCCAAACCGACGGCATGCACAATATTATCATCTCTGTCGGCAGGGTGGCGCACGCCTGCCATACGAATCATTTCATAATAATCTTTCCCGTCTCTATGCGCTAAATAGCGGTAGGCGATAATCGGTTCGGTGAGCAAACTTTTGCGAATATTATCCGGCAAGATGAAGTTTAAAAAGCCCTCTCGATACTGTTCATCCACCACCTGTTGCGCATACTGCACAAAGTTTTCGTAGTAAGCAAAATGCTCACCGGCAGAGAATTTTTCAGATTCTGTCGCGTCTTCGCGATAGCACACGGCATCGTTTTCATCCAAGTCCACATGGTATACGCTGCGGTAGTCGGATGCCAAAGCGGTAATCATTTTGTCCTGCTGCTCACGGAGCAGCTGCTCTTCTTCAAACTGCACATGCCTTTCGGTAATGTCGGTTATGAACACATAGTATACACCGCCGGTTTCGGGACTATCGTGGTAGTGCCCGTAGTCCTCTAACCAGCGAACGGCACCGTCGCGGCGCACAATGCGGTATTCTACGCAGTCTAATTTTTCTATACTGTTTTCTTGAATTTGCTTATTAATGGAAACGCGAATGCTTTCATAATCTTCCGGGTACACAAGCCCTTTAAAAGTATTGCCGGTCATTGCGGCAAACTGCTCCATATTCTCGCAGCCGAAAATATGCAGCGCGGGTTTGTTGATATAGAGGATTTCTTCATCCGAGGCGCGGTAGATAAAGAAGCCGCCGGGCATTTGCTCTCCCAGCCACTCCAATGCGCTCCCGAAACTGTCTTGGGAAAATATTTGCTCTCTGTTCGGCATAATGATTGTTCCTTTGCAAAATAATGTGCTGTTTAAACACGCGTTACCTTATATTATACTCTTTTTATATTGATGTCGTCAAGCAAGCAAAAAGAAAAAGCCACTCTTGCTTAAAAGCAAGCGGCTTTATTTTTCTCTGCAATTAATACTCTACTATTTTCTTTGTTGCTTTGAGCGCCATGGCTTTTTCCAAATCTGTCGGATAAAAATCCCAATCAAAACAATCATTATCCTGCACAATCAAATGTTCAGGATGCTCTTTATACTTAAAATGCAATCCATAAGACCAAGTTGTTCCGTCATCGTGATAAGTTATTATCACTGTGTCATTTAGATTACCCGATTCTATCTTGACTTTCTCGCAACCATTTTCTCCGTTGCCGTCCGTAAAATAGTAGACATAGCCGGCATCAAAATCAATAATATAGTAAACTTGATATTGGCTGCCTCTATTGTTATATGCATAGACACCGGAACTGCCTTTTTTGGCAGTTTTATTATCATTTGTTGAAAAAGGAATATTTTCTTCTGCTTCAGTCGTATTTTGTGTCGTTTCGACAGTAGTATCCTCCTCGAACGTAACGGATTCTATTTCAATCTCATCACTTTTGCTACTAATTTCAAACTGAAGCTTGGCATCTTTCTTGACGTCAAATGAGACTTTTCCTTTTACAGAAGAATCATCTGCGCTACAAGCCATAAGGGTATGGTTTCCTTCTTCAAGTGTCAATGAATACGCCTGTGTATCGCCATTCTTAAGTGTGCCTTTTGCTTCATTGTCAATATAAATTTTAATATCATATGTGCTAAAAACAATATTCGGAACACTTTTAACTCTTAATGTTATCGCATATTCAGGAACTTTTACAGACGAAGTAATGCCGGCATTGTTTTGGCTTTCTCGCTTGCTTTTTTTATCTGACAACACCCCCATAATGATTGCAAAAAGAATCAGCACAAGAACAATAGCCGCAACTATAATAATAACCTTATTCTTTTGAGATGATTTTTTGATTTTTGCCACGTTTTGGTTTTCGACAGTACTTTGTGCATAGACATTTTGAGTTTGGTCACTGTCTAACGGTTCAAAAACCGACTTTCTGCCGGAAGAAACAGACTCTGCCGCATACATATCGTCTACCTGTTTCTTTTCTTCAAAATTCTCCCCGCAATAAGGACAAAATTTTGAATCATCTTGAATTGTTGCTGCACATTTAGGACAAATCATTTTCTACTCCTTTTTATTCGTTTAAAACACAAACCGACTTATTCATAAAGCAATGCATTTACTCTCTTATGAATCATAAAACTGCTGCCCGTCATCGGTGACAAGGCGCTCGACTTTGGGGTACTCGAAAATCGCAGGGTTGTCGGCGTTCTTTTCGAGGAAGTCGGCAAATTCCGCCGCATACCACTTCGCCATATTGAGGTTGTGCATCAGGTAGTGCCCGCAGTTGACCGCCGTCGCCCCCGGTACAACTTCGGCATCGCCTACCGCGCGAAACGCGGCAAGCAGCAGCGCATAGATTTCCTGCGGTGCGCGGTCGCCTTTTAAAATGAGGTAAAAACCGGTTAAGCAGCCCATCGGTCCCCAGTAGATAACTTCCTCTTTCCACGCGGGATCGTTGCGCAAAAAAGTGGCAATAAGGTGCTCGAGCGAATGCATCGCCGCCACATCAATGACCGGCTCGCGGTTAGGCTTTTTCAGGCGAATATCGTAGGTTGTCACCGTTTGCGCGCCGAGGGTATCGACACGGCTCGTAAAAATACCCGGAACAATGCGGGTATGGTCTACCGAAAAGCTTTGAATTAATTCCATCATCAATCTCCTTACTAACACAAAATCCGGGTATTATCATACCACAACCGCGCAAAAAATGCAAAGCAGTAGGAAAAGGGCTGTCTCAAAACATTGAGACAGCTCCGTTATGTTACTATAAAAAGTTTTAACTACCGGTGGTTTTGGTAATAAACGGGTCAATAGCGCCGGCAGTCTTTTGAATAGGCATGGTCTGTAAAATAATGTGACCGGGGCCGTTGACAACCGTGTTGAATAAGCCTTCGCCGCCGAAGAGCACATTCTTAACGCCTTTCACCGTTCTGGTATCCATCGAGCAGGTACCGTCCATCGCGGCAAGGTAGCCGGTATCCACAATCTTGCAGTCGCCGGCGGGGATATCATATTCAATGGCAGCGCCGTCAATTTCAAGAAAGACGATGCCGTTACCGGTGAATTTTTGCATAATGAAGCCTTCACCGCCGAATGCCCCTGCCTTTAATTTCTTTTGGAAGAAAATGGACATTTCAATGTCGCCGAAGCTTGCCAAAAATGCGCTCTTTTGCGCAATAACCGGTTTGTCGGGTGTTATCTGTACTGCTCTGATAGAGCCGGGAAAAGAGGATGCAAATGCAATTTCACCGGGCTTCTTTGCAACATAGATGTTGCTGAACATCTTTTCGCCGCTGAACATTTTGCCGAACATTTTGCCGACACCGCCGCCTTGGGTCTGCATCTCGATTTCATCATCCATCCAGCTCATGGAGCCGCCTTCGCACTTCATCTGCTCGCCTGCTTCAAGCTGACAAATCAATACAGGGAGATTGCCGCCGTCAATTCTGTAATTCATACTCGTTCCTCCAAAAACTATTCTTACCCGACATACAGCCTGATAAGTGAAATATATTAGCATTATTATAGCGCATATGCGCGCGGTTTACAAATCTTTTTTTCTTCAATCATCCCCACGAAGAACTCTCTTTGCGGGGACCCCGATATGGTTTCTCTTTACCCATCTCCGCCAAAGTGAAGGCAGACGAACTTTTCAGGTTCGTCTGCCTTCGCTTTGGTGGAGATGGCGGTAATCGAAACCGCGTCCGAAAATTCGCCCATACCACTTTCTACATGCTTAGTTTGTGCTTTGGTATTCCCTCAGCTGCGCGTGCACAAACACACTCACTGCTTTAGTAGGCTCTGATGGATGACAGGCTACGAGCCGCTCACCTGTTCACCTTTACCGCTACTCACACCTGAACCCCGGGGCGCGGTAACCCGGTCAGATGGCACTGCTATTGATTAAGCAGCGCAAAGAACAGTTTCGTTTTTGTCCTTTAATTTTAGGTTGCCCGTTGTTGAGGCGGTCGAGCGCCGCCGCATGCTTATGATACTTCTTAATCCCCGTCGAAATCCTTTCATCCCCATATGTTCGCTACGCTCACAATGAAATCTGCCTGCGGCAGATGAAATCGCTTCACGATGAAATCTTGCATCGCAAGATGAAATATTTGCTATGCAAATATGTGCAATAAGGTGGTGCCGATTACGGCACATTCTAATCGGGTGCGGGTGCCCCGCCCTTTAATTCCGAATTACGCATTATCCGAAAGATGCAAATTTTTGCTTCATTTCGCTCTCCATCGCCCGCTTGGCGCTCTTTTGCGCTTCGGCGGCGCGCTTATCGTAGTTCTTTTTACCTTTACAAAGCCCCAATTCCATTTTGGCTCTGCCGTTTTTAAAGTAAATGCTCAGCGGTATGAGTGAGAGCCCCTGCTGCTTCACCGTGCCGTAAAGGCGGCGAATTTCGCGCTTGTGCATCAGCAAGCGGCGCACGCGCTTCGGGTCGGTATTAAAGCGGTTACCGTGGTCATAGGGGCTGATGTGAATGCCGTTGGCAAACAGCTCTCCCTCGACCACACTGCACCAGGAATCTTTCAAATTTGCTTTACCTTGGCGCAAGGATTTCACCTCTGTGCCCTTTAATTCAATCCCCGCTTCGTAGGTTTCGAGCACAAAGTAATCGTGATACGCTTTTTTGTTGGTCGCAACTTTGTTGAGTTCCTCTTTCATAATACCGATTTTTCACTTCAACTAAACACTGAAAACTGAACACTGAAAACGAAATGAATTGTAACGCGTTACAATTCATTTCTTCCCTCCAGCGCCCTGGAAACAGTCACTTCATCCGCATACTCCAAATCCGCGCCTACGGGAATCCCGTAAGCCAGGCGGGTGACCTTAAAGCCCAAGGGCTTGAGCAATTTGGAAATATACATCGCGGTCGCTTCCCCTTCTACAGTGGGGTTGGTCGCCATGATAATTTCTTTAACCTCTTTATCCTGCCCGTTCAGGCGCGCTAACAGCTCTTTAATGCGAATGGCATCCGGCCCCACATCGTTCATGGGGCTGATCGCGCCGTGGAGCACATGGTAGAGCCCGTCATAATCGCCGGTTTTTTCAAAAACGGTGACATCGCGCGGGTCTTCGACCACACAAATGGTGCTTCTGTCGCGCATATCGCTTTTGCAAATCGGGCAGACTTCCTCTTCGGTCAAATTACAGCACACTGCGCACTGGTGAATGTTTTCATGCGCCGCGGTGATGGTATCCGTAAACTCCTTCACCTGCGCATCGTTCATGCCAAGCACATGAAACGCCAGGCGCTGGGCGGTTTTGTGACCGATAGAGGGCAGGCGTTCAAACTGGTTAATTAACTTTTCGAGCGCTGCTACCGAGTACCGCATTACATCATCCCCATACCGGGAATATTGAGCCCCGCAATCGGATTTTGCACTGCCGCCATCTTGGCATCCATATCTTCATCTGCCTTGCGCAGTGCTTCGTTGACCGCACCGGTGATTAAGTCGCCGAGCATTTCCACATCCTCAGGGTCAACTACTTCGGGCTTGATATTGAGCGAAAGAATTTGGTGCTTGCCGCTGACAGTGGCTTCCACCATGCCGCCGCCGACACTGGCGCTGTACTCGCTGTTTTCGCACTCTTCCTGCACCTTGGCAAGGTCCTCTTGCATCTTCTGTGCCTTGGCGAGCATATCGTTCATATTGGATTTACCTTGATTGGGAATTCTGACTTTCATGGTTCTACCTCACATTATTTATAATCTATTTCAATGCCGCCCTCTTGCGCTTTTTGAATAAAGGCTTCGAGCGGGTCTTCCATGACTTCTTCTTGTGCCGCACCGAGCAAATCGCCGGCATCTTTTTGGCTGATGATGCGCGTAAACGCGCGCCCGGTCACGGCATTTGCCGCTTCAAGAACATCATCGGAATTGATTTTGACCGCCAGCACATCGCCGATAGAGGGGTGCGTGCCAAAGACCACAATCGTGTTGCCGACAGCCTTGGCGGTGGTGCCGTTAAGAATGGTCCACGCCAAGCGGTTTTTGCCGAAGACTTCCTGCAAAATTTCCGGCCACTGCATCAGGCTTTGCGGTGCTGACTCTGCGGCGGGTGCTGCCGAGGCACTTGCGAGTGCGGGTGCACTCTCCTGCGGCGCCGGTTCTTCTACAATTTCTTCCGTTTCTTCCTCTGCCGCTTCAAACGCAGTATCGGCAGGCGCAGGTTCTTCTATGCGGGGTTCTTCCGGCTCCGGTGCGGGTGCTGTTTCCTCTGCGGGCGGTGTAATAGGCTCCGCCTTTGGCGGGGCAGCTACTGCTACGGGCTGCAGTGCAGCGCCGCTCCCCAGCGCCTGTTCGAGCTGCGCAACGCGCTTAAGCAGGCTCTCATCGCGCGCATCCATCTCGGGGCTGGCAAGCTTAACGAGTGCCATTTCCATGGCAGTTCTGCCCTGCACGCCGGACTTGATTGCCGCGTAGGTCTTTTGCAGTGTATCGATGATTACAATGGCAGCGGGTAAGGTCACGGTTTCGGCGAAGCGGCAAATGGATTGCAGCTCTTCATCCGAACAGATAATGAGTTTCTCGGGCTGTTTGACAGTCCTTGCTACCATAATATTTCTGTAAAAATTAATTAATTCCGAGCAGTAGCGCTCCATATCGCAGGCATTTTCATAGAGCGTGGCGATGACCTGCAGCAGTTTTGCCGTGTCGTGCGTAAGCAGCGCGTTTGCTGTATCGGTCAGGTACTCCCTGTCGGCAATGCCGCACACTTCGCTGACAAGTTTTGTGGTAATATCGCTGCCGCCGGCAATGCACTGGTCCATAATGGAGAGGGCATCTCGCATCGCACCGTCGGACAAGCGGGCAATCAGGTTTGCCGCTTCGTTGGTCAGCGCAATTTCCTCTTTGTCGGCAATTTCGAGCAGGCGCTCTGCCATATCGTCTGCCCCGATGCGCTTAAAGTCAAAGCGCTGGCAGCGCGAAAGGATGGTCGCCGGCATCTTGTGCGCCTCAGTGGTCGCCAAGATGAATTTGACGTGTTCGGGCGGTTCCTCCAAGGTTTTGAGCAACGCATTGAATGCGCCCTGCGAGAGCATATGCACTTCGTCGATGATATACACACGGTACTTGGTTTCGGCAGGGTTGAAGTTTGCCTCTTCGCGCAAATCGCGGATATTATCGACACCGTTGTTGGAAGCGGCATCAATTTCGGTAATATCTAAGACTGTGCCGTTGTCGATGCCCTTGCAAATCTCGCACTCATTACAGGGTTCGCCCTCATGCACATGGGGGCAGTTGACCGCTTTTGCCAAAATGCGCGCGCAGGTGGTCTTGCCTGTCCCGCGCGAGCCGATAAACAGATACGCATGGGAAAGCCTGCCGGTTTTGATTTCATTCTTTAAGGTTTCGGTGATGTGGTCCTGCCCGATGACATCCGAAAACGCTTTCGGGCGCCACTTTCTGTAGAGAGCTGTGTACATAAGTCCTCCATGCAATGCATTTAAATGCATTGCGCGATATGCCGTAAAATACGGCGCGATATAGCATTCGCTTCGATATAATTTGCCAAGGCAAATTTCGATATGTTTGCTAAAGCAAACAAGAAAGGTGGTGTGCTTCGCTCGCATATGAAATGTGCCGCAAGCGGCACCACTGTAAACTGTATACTGTTCGCGCAGCGAACCTGCCCGCATAGCGGGGCTGTATCAATTCGGAATGCGGAATGCGGAATTCGGAATTAAAGGTGGCGAGCTAAGCTCGCATTAAAATGCGTTGCTTTGCAACGCAACTGAAAACTGAACACTGTAAACTGTATACTGTTCGCGCAGCGAACCTGCCCGCATAGCGGGTTTCGCCACTCTTGATATGCGCTTTGGGTTGAGATAGTTTTTGCTTAGGCAAAGAAAATAAATTTTAGGCGTACTTTGTGTACCCCCCCATAAAACATATGCCCGCACAGCGGGGCAAGATAGACCCGGCTGAAATTTTAGGTGATGGCACAGGGTTATTATCGAGGAGTTTTCTGTTCAGGCAAGTGTATTGGAATCGCAGTTGTACTTTGTGTACTACAAGATTCCAATACGCTTGGCAGGGCAGAAAAGAACCGATAAGAACCTGTGCAACTCACCTAAAATTTCAGCCCACATAAACTCGGTCATATAGCATACAGGCTTTACTGTATCACACAGAACGGTCTGTTTAGTGCTGCTCCGTTCCCGGCCTGACACGGTTCGCAGTGTCTGTTGCACAGGACCAATATGCTATATGAGCGAATCTATGCGGGCCCTTTTCTTAGGCAGTACAGGAATGAAACAAACCCGCTTAAAATCTGCTATTTAAGCGAATTTTAGCGTTTTCAAACTTGATTGGCGCCAGCCAACCTGCGTTCTCAAACACTCAAATTCATCTTAACTATCCGGATTTTAAGTGCTTTGCAGTTTATATTCTGCTGATTTGTTCTCAAATAAGGCAAAAAACGCAGTCAATACTTGTATGTATTGCGAGTATTTTTAACGAAATTTGAGGGCAAATCAGCGAGTATAAACCGGATTTGTATCATGCTTGTACTGCCATTGATTATACTATAATTTTATTATAATAGCAATAGTTTTATGGAAAAAATCAGTCTAAAATCACACCCATTGTACCGGGAACGGCACAGGCGGCGTTGGACTCATCGGTATCAATATGCATTGCCCACGCATACTTTTCGCTGACTCTGACAATCACATCATCAAACACGGTCTTTCTCTCGCCGGTTTCGATAGCGACTTTCACAATCTGCTTATCCTGCAAGCCGTATTTCTCGGCATCGGCAGGGGTTGCGTGAATGTGGCGCTGGGCGGCAATCACACCTTCGCTGATTTCCACTTCGCCTTTGGGCCCCACAATTTTGCAGGCGCCGCTACCCTTGATGTCGCCGCTCTCTCTAATGGGTGCGGCGCAGCCGATGCTTCTGGCATCGGTCAAGGAAAGCTCGACCTGTGTATCGGGTCTGACAGGCCCTAAAATCGAGCAAACCAGCTCTCTTTTCGGCCCGACAATGGTCACTTTCTCAAAGCAGGCAAACTGACCGGGTTGAGAAAGGTCTTTTTTATTGGTTAATTCATAGCCTTCGCCAAACAGTGCTTCTAAATCGGCTTGCGATACGTGCACGTGGCGCGCAGAAGTTTCAACAATAATTTCTTTTTTCATTATGCCCTCCAATAGAATTAGATAATTGCTTAATATATAATATAACAAGATAGCACTTTTTGCAAGTGCTATCTTACAAATAAAGAAATTGCGAGCAAACAGCTCGCAATTTCTTTATTTGTAAGTTTTCAGTTTTCAGCTTTCAGTTTTCAGTTTCACCCACTGCGCGCTATGCGCGCACCGCCCTTGATAGGGCGGTTCCATAAAATGCAAGGCGAGGGCAAGCGAGAGGCTATTAGGGTTTAAGTCTTTTTGCCCTTTTGCGACTGAACACTAAACACTGAACACTGAACACTCAAATAAGGATTTGGGAGCCGCAAGGGCTCCACAAATCCTTATTTGTCCGCTTCTTCTTTTGCAAGCGCTTCGTTGGCAGCCTGCACTTCTTCATAAATGGGTTCGAGTTTTTCTTTGGTAAGCGGATAAGCAAATTTATATAACAGCCAAATGAGCGTATAGGTCACGGCAGGGATAATTGTGCAGATGGTTAAGATTTTATCACTCACACCCGGCACATAGCCTGCGTTAGACATGGTTTCGCTATTATACTGCGCGAATTTTTCAAGTAACATTAACCCGCCGTAATCCGCCGCGGTTTGCCCGAGTTTTCTCGCGAAGGTGTAAACCGCATAAATAGCGCTCTCGCTCTTGACACCGGTCTTAACATACTGGTAGTCGATGACATCGGCAACCACTGCCCAGTTGGTGATGGAAACAAAGGAGTAACCGAAGCCGATGATAAACAGCAAGCCCATATAGACCACAATCGTGTAAGTGTCGCCGTTGGGCTTAAAGGTGCCTTTGAGCAGGAAGCAGGCAACTGCCGCAATCGCCGCAAACATTGCGCCGAAAGAGGAGATTTCTTTTTTACCGAAGCGCTTGGAAAGCGCCGGGGTAAATAAAATCATAATTGCCATCGGCAAATACTGCGCAATCGTGCCGACCACGGAGAGGTTGGCGTTAGCAAAGTAATTTTTAAACAAGTATTGGTTCAAAGAAGCAAACTGCAGCTGACCGCTGATGAGAATGCCGGTGATGGCAAGCACCACGAACGGGCGGCTCTTGAACATACTCTTGTAGGTTTCTTTGATATTGACATTGGGCTTTGCCACTGACTTGATGCGCTCTTTGGTGGACTTAAAGCAAATCAAATAGAAGATGATTGCCAGCACACACATCACACCCGCAAAGGCAAACATACCGCCGGAATTGGCAACGGAAATGGTCTTTTCCGGGTCCAGGGGGTCGGGCTGCTTGGAGTAGATGATAAAGGGCGCGAGAAGCAACGGTGCCGCACCGCCGATACCGCCGCCGATAGAGCGGAAGGTGGAAAGCAGGGTTCTGCCTTCGGGCTCATCCGTAATCACGGAAGCAAGCGAACCGAAGGGTACGTTGATACCCGTATACATCATACCGAAGGTGATGTAGGTGATATATGCTAAAATGAGCACAAAGGTCGGGTTGTCGCCGACAGTCGGAATAGTGGTGAAGTTATAGAAGCACAACAACTGCGCGACAGCTACGGGGACTGCTATCCACTTGATATACGGTCGAAACTTCCCGTCTTTTGTCGGGGGGCGCTTGGCAACAATGCCGCCCCACAGCGGGTCGTTAATGGCATCCCACAGCCTGGTAACCAAAAACAGGGTTGCCACCTTGCCGGGGGAAATCAACAACACATCGGTATAAAATACCTTTAAGAATGACGAAACATAGGTCAGCACGAACAAATTGCCCGCATCGCCCATCATATAGCCCATGGCCTCTTTGATGCCGATGTGATTCGGGTGCGTGCCGGCAGGCTTCGCTTTTTTCTTTCCCATGATACCTCTCCTCATACATTGATAAAAAAAGTATAGCATAGATATATAAAAAATTAAAGTGTTTTGCAAGAAAAAATATGGCTTGAAAAGTTGTATTAAATATTTTATAATTGTTTTGTATATTATGTTTGTGGAGGATATTATGAGCGAAGTAAAAAAACAAAGCGCCTTTAAGGTCTGGACCAAAAAACACGCCGACCTGTGGCAGATTATTAAATTTACACTGGTAAGTATGATCGCCGGTACAAGTGAAATGATTCTTTACAATGTTTTCCTGTGGATTCTCAAAGCCCCGCTGGAGAGCATTTCCGTTAACTGGTTTATCTTCCATTACCCGGCAGGGCCGGAAGGCACCATTTTGGCAGACGGTACGATTGCCAGAGGCGGCGCCTGTGTGCTGGTCGCTTACCTGGTTTCCACGATTGTGGGTAACTTTGTAAGCTTCGTAGTTAACAGAAAGACCACCTTTAAATCCGTTGCCAATGTCAAGTTCAGCATTATTGCTACGATGGTAATGATTGTCTTTATCATTTTCTACTCCACCGTTTTAGGCGGTTGGGCAAACAGCTGGGTCGGCACCTGGGCGATTTTCCAAAATACGGATAACGGATTTTTAATTTTCTTAAAGCAAAACATCGGTAAATTCCTCATTACGATGATTACCTTTGTGTTTGTGTTTGTGATGAACAAGTTTGTCATCTTAAGAGAAGAAAAGAAGACCAAAGAGCAAAAGCTCGCCGAGAAAAAAGCTGCCGAGGAGCGCGCGGCAATGCCCTCCAAGAAAGTGGTCAACGCAGCGCTTGCCAAGAAGTTCCTTATCGGTACGATTGTGCTGCTCGTTTGCGCCGTTGCCGGTATTGCGATCGGTTTAGCCGCTTCCATCAATGCTATTTTGATTATCGGCTCTATCCTCTTCGGTGTCGGCTACATCTTCTTAATTGCCTTTATCATTGAGAAAATCGGCACCAAAGTGCCGGTGGATGAACTCGGCGAATTCGAAGGCAAAGAAGGCTATGTAATTAAAGAGATCAAAGCATAAAATTAAAAAGCCCTGCCGCGCAGGGCTTTTTAGAAAGGCGAAATTATGTATATTATTTATGAGTCCGATTCCGGCTTTACCAAGCGCTATGCGGAGATGTTTGCCGAAAAAACGGGGCTGGAATGTCACAGCCTCTATATGGCGCGCATCAAAGTCAAAAGAAACAGCGATGTCATTTTCTTCGGCAGAGTCATGCAGGGGGAAATAGACGGGTTTAAGAAAGCCGCAAAAAAATACAATATCCTGGCGGTCTGCCCTGTTGGCTTAAGAATGCCGACGAATGCGGTAAAAGAAGAAATTATCGAAAAAAACGGTATCGGCGAACCGCTGCCGAAGCTCTTTTACCTGCGCGGCGGCTTTGACCCCGAGAAAAATATCGGTTTGGAAAAGACACTCATTAACCTCATCATCTCCGATTTGGAAAACCGGGGCGAAGATATTGATGCGGTCGATGCCCAATACTTAACCGATTTAAAGGGCGGAGCAGACTATGTGGATGAAGAAAACCTCGGTGCACTCTTAGATTGGTACGAGAAGTGTTAAAAAATAGCGGCAACAATGCCGCTATTTTTTGTTTTCGGTTTTCAGTGTTCAGTTTTCAGGATTGCGAGAGAGCGACAAAACCGCAAACCCGGATTTGACTAAAATATAGGCTTATGTTAAGATAAATTTATCAATAAATTGACTTTAAAGAGGTATGACTATGAGTTGGTTCAGTGAGACTTTCGGCCTGAATATTCAAGACAGCGTTTGCCCGAATATTTATCAAAACGGCGGCATTCGCATCAGTGTGATTAGCGAGCGTTTAATCCGCGTGGAGTGGCAGAGTGAAGCAAAATTTTGCGACAAGCCCACTCAATCAATACTGCACAGAGATTTGGGGAAAGTCCCCTTTAGCGCGGTGCGCAAAAACGGCATGATTTGTGTCAACACTGCCCTGGCGCGCCTGATTGTGGATGAAAACACGGGTGAATTCCGCCAAGCTAAAGTTAAAGGCGGCTTTTGCACCACCGATGCCCACGCCGGCAACCTCGGCGGCACGGTGCGCACACTCGATAATAAAAGAGGCGCTGTGGAACTTGAAGAAGGCGTTGTTTCCGCAAGCGGTGTTGCGGTAATTGATGACTCCGCTTCGCTGACTTTGGAAACCGACGGCAAAGTGCTGCCGCGCAAAAAGCAGGGCAGCGACTGCTACTACTTCCTCTACGCGCACGACTATATCGGCGCTGTTAAAGACTTTTACCGCATTGCCGGCGCTACCCCGCTTATTCCGCGCTTTGCGCTCTCGAACTGGTGGAGCCGCTACAAAGCATATACCCAAGAAGAGTATTTGGCGCTGATGCACCGCTTCCAAGATGAGGAAATCCCGATTAGCGTTGCCACTGTGGATATGGACTGGCACTGGGTGGATGTCAAAAAGCAGTTCGGCAAAGATGCCGTGCGCTTTGACCCGCGCCGCATGAATTCGCGCTACTTCTTTGAATATGCCTTTACCCCGGGTTGGACCGGCTACTCCTGGAACACGGAACTGTTCCCGGATTACCGCGCCTTTTTGAAAGAGCTCGGCGATATGGGTTTAAAGGTAACGCTCAACCTGCACCCGGCAGCCGGCGTGCAGTGCTTTGAAGATATGTATGAAGAATTTGCCGACTTTATGGGGCTTGATGCAAGCACCAAACAGCCGATTGCCTTTGATTTAAGCGATGAAAAATTTATGGAAGGCTACTTCAAATTCTGCCACCATAAATATGAAGAAGAAGGCGTTGCCTTCTGGTGGATTGACTGGCAACAAGGCAAAAACTCGGGTGTGAAAGGGCTTGACCCGCTGTGGGCGCTCAACCACTACCATACGCTCGACAATGCCGCCGGCGGCAAGCGCGGCTTAATTCTCTCGCGCTTTGCCGGAGCAGGCTCTCACCGCTACCCGCTCGGCTTCTCGGGCGACACGGTGATGGGCTGGCAGGCACTGCAATTCCAACCCTATTTCACGGCGACCGCCTCCAACATCGGCTACAGCTGGTGGAGCCACGATATCGGCGGGCATATGATCGGGTATAACGATGATGAACTCTATGCGCGCTGGGTGCAGTTCGGTGTGTTCAGCCCGATTATGCGCCTGCACTCGACCAACAACGAATTTATGGGGAAAGAACCCTGGCGCTACGGGGAAGAAGCCGGCAGATGCGCGGCAGAGGCACTGCGCCTGCGCCACCGCCTGCTGCCCTACATCTACACGATGAACTACCGCACCCACACCGAGGGCAGGGCGCTGATTGAGCCGATGTATTACCACTACCCCGAAACCTGCGCCGCCTACACGGTGTCGAATGAATACTACTTCGGTTCGGAACTGATTGCGGCACCCATCACCGAAAAAAGGAACAAAACCACCCTGTTGGCAGGCACCGAACTGTGGCTGCCCGAGGGGAGATTTACCGATATTTTCACCGGCAGGATTTACTACGGCAAAGGCAAGAGAAAGGTCTTTCGCGAGTTAAGTTCCATTCCGGTGCTCGCCAAGGAAGGCGCCATTATTCCGCTCGCGGGTGACGGCAGGCACAACAGCGTTGCCAACCCCGAAAGTATGGAACTGCTTATCTACCGCGGCAATGGCAGCTTTACACTGTATGAAGACGACGGCGAAAGCCTTGCTTACCAAAGCGGCGCTTACTGCAAAACGAACTACACGGTAGCAGAGAGTGAAAACAAACTCACCTTTGAAATTGCTCCCGCGCAGGGTGACACTTCGCTTATCCCGAAGCAGAGAACCTACACCCTCTCTTTTAAAGATGTGACAGCGGCAAAGAGTATCACTGTTTACATCAACGGCAGGCGCGCAAAGACCGACAGGCATTGTAAAGACTTTGTGGGGCTCGTGCTCACCCTCAAACCGGGCGACAGCGCCAAAGTGACTTTGAGCGGTATCACCGCACTGGAGAACCCACCCGTGAGCGAGGCACTGACCGATTTGGTCTCCCGCTTCCAGGGCTCTAACGCGATGAAGCAGGTGCTCTTCTCAAAACTGCTCACAGAAAACAAGATTCCCGAAGCATTGCCCGCAGCAATGAAAGAACCGATACTTGAAATACTTAATGACTAATGGCGAAGAAAAAAGACGAAACGACTAATGTGATGCGTATTGCCGCCGCTGCCGGTGTGACATTCCGTGACTATGCGTATGACAACACCACGCTCAGCGCCGAAGCAGTGGCAGCGGCATTGGGGCAACCGAGCGGCAGAGTGTTTAAAACACTGGTCACCGTTGCCAAAAGCGGCAAGTACTATGTCTTTATGCTGCCGGCGGCAAGTGAATTAGACTTAAAAAAAGCCGCCAAGGCGGCAGGCGAAAAGAGTGTGGAAATGCTGCCGCAAAAGAAATTGTTCGGGCTGACAGGCTATGTGCACGGCGGCTGCTCACCGATTGGAATGAAGCGGCAGTTGACCACCTTTATTGATGCCGGCGCCGCACAGTTTGAAACCATCTTTTTCTCGGCAGGCAAGGTCGGGCGGCAAATTGAAATGAGTCTTTCGGATTTGCAAACCATACTACCGGTAACACCCGCAGACTTAACACGCTAAAAAGCAGTGAGTTTAAAACTCACTGCTTTTTAATGCGGAATTAATGGTGGCAACACAAGTGTTGCATTAAATTAGCGGTTCGGTAAACCGAACCGCTTTTGAAGTGAAAGGAGCATTACTGTTTAACAACCGTTTTTTTTTTGCTTCTCAAAAAACTACAGTATTTCTTCCATTGTGGTTTTTTGCACCGCCATCCCCTGCGCTTTGTAAAAGGCTAACGCGCTGTCGTTGCCTTCCCACACATTGAGGGTAATGCGCTTGGCGCCGATTTGCCGCGCAAAGGCTTTGACATAATCATAGAGCGCTGTGCCGATATGCTTGCCGCGGCAGGTTTCATCCACACACAAGTCATCGATGTAGACTTCTTTACCGTCTTCGAGCAATTGGTCGCCGCGATACTCCCTAACCACGCAAAAAGCATAGCCCTCAACGTGGTCGGTGTCATCGGCACTCACAAACACAGGTGTGCTTTCATCGGCAAGGATGGTTTCCAAGTCGTCTTGCGTATATTTGGTGACAGGTCCCTTAAAAATATCGGGGCGGATGCGGTGGTGCACCATATCCACCTGCAGCAGCAGTTCCAAAATTTTGGGGATGTCCTTTGCTTGTGCTTTTCGAATAGTGTTCATCATGTTCCTCCGCAAATAAGGATTTGCGGAGCCCTTGCGGCTCCCAAATCCTTATTTGAGTGTTCAGTGTTCAGTGTTTAGTGTTCAGTCGCAAGGCTACGCCTTGCATTTTTTTGAAACCGCCCTATCAAGGGCGGTGCGCGCATAGCGCGCGGTGGGTGAAACTGA
>JAFRJB010000008.1 GCA_017432485.1 Clostridia bacterium | reverse complement strand
TGTTTTTCATTTTTCTTACTTTTCTTTCGTTTTATGTCGGTTCGGTTTACCGAACTCGCAAGATGTTTTTCATTTTTCTTACTTTTCTCTCGGTTTATGCCGGTTCGGTTTACCGAACTCGCAAGATGTTTTTCATTTTTCTTACTTTTCTTTCGTTTTATGTCGGTTCGGTTTACCGAACTCGCAAGATGTTTTTCATTTTTCTTACTTTTCTCTCGTTTTATGCCGGTTCGGTTTACCGAACTCGCAAGATGTTTTTCACTTTTCTTACTTTTCTCTCGTTTTATGCCGGTTCGGTTTACCGAACCGGCTTTTTTCGGTGTTAGTGAATAGATAAAAGAGAGAAGTTCGTAAAAGCGAACTCGCCACTGAAAACTGAACACTGAACACTGAAAACAGCTCGCGCAAGCGAACCTGCTCTGTTGCCTGTCGCCTGTTGGCTGTTGGCTGCTCAAATAGCCTGCGCGGCAAAGGCTATTTGAGCAATCGCTCCAGCTGCCCGAGCGAATAAATTTCATAGGTAATCGGCAGGTGCTCTTTATTGGGCTTGTGAAAGCGGTTAAACCAGCAGGTGTCTAAGCCGTAGTTAACACCGCCCTTGATATCGGAAACGAGGCTGTCGCCGATGAGTAGCACCTCTTCTTTTTGGTAGGGAATGTGCTCAAAGCAGTAGTCAAAAAAGCCTTTTTGCGGCTTGGAAACGCCGATTGCTTCGCTGACAAAGCGCCCTTTGATATAGGGGAGAATGCCCGCGACTTCGCAGCGCCGATCATTCACTCTTTTAAGCGCATTGGTGACAAGGTAAATGTCATAGTTTTCGCTTAACTTTTTGAGCAGCTCCACACTGTTATCAATCTCAAACGCCGAAGTCGAGAGCGCATCAATAAAATACGCGCACATTTCCTGCGCATCAATATCTTCTCTGCCGATTTGTCGGGTGAAGTTGACAAAGCGCACCACAGAGTCGCTTTGGTTTTTGTAAACACCCTTTTCAAAGCCGCGCCAATACGCCTGATTTTGCGCTTCATAGAGTGCATAATTGAACTGCGAGAGCTCAATGTCATAGTGCCGAAAAGTCGTTTCCAGCGCCAGGCGCTCGGTCGGCTTAAAGTCGAAGAGCGTATCGTCAAAATCAAAAAAGAGGGCTTTATATTGCTTCATAGTTTTGCTCCAAAAGTGCGAGCGCACAGCGCATACCGTCGACCGCCGAGGAAACGATGCCGCCGGCATAACCGGCGCCTTCGCCTGCGGGGTACACACCGTCAATACTCGCCTGGTACGTATCATCTCTTACAATTCTCACCGGGGAACTCGAGCGCGTTTCGGGCGCAGTCAAGACCGCCTCCGCCAGCGCAAAGCCGCGCAGCTTCGCATCCATTTTGACAATGGCATCTTTCATCGTTAAGACCACTTTCGGCGGCAGGCAATCGCGCAGTTCACAGAAGCTTGTCCCGGTCGGGCAGGTGGGTATCACCGCGCCGAAGGACTGCGAGGGCTTGTCTTCCAAAAAGTCGCCGACAAGCTGCGCCGGGGATTTGTAGTCGCCGCCCGCAAGCGCAAACGCCTTCCTCTCAATGCCGCGCTGCAGTTCAATGCCTGCCAGCGGGTGGTCGGAACCGAAGTCCGGCGGCTCAATGCCCACAAGCAGTGCGGAATTGGCGTTTTCGCCGCTTCTTGCGTATTCGCTCATGCCGTTGACCACCACGCCGCCCGCTTCGCTGGCGCCTGCAACCACCGTGCCGCCCGGGCACATGCAGAAGGTGTAGGCGCCGCGCTCGTGCAGACCGTGGCAGGAGAGTTTATAGTCCGCCGCACCCAAGGCGGGGTGCGAGGCAAAGGCACCGTATTGCGCGCGGTTAATTAATTCCTGCGGGTGCTCGATACGCGCGCCGACACTAAAGGGTTTTTGCATCATCGTAATGCCCTTAGCATAGAGCGCGGCAATCGTATCACGTGCGGAGTGACCGATGGCGAGAATAACGGCATCGGTTTCAATATCGTGGGTTTGCCCCTGCTGTTGGTAGCTGACACCTTGCAGGGTGTTGTTATAGATAATTAAATCGCACAGCTTTGCGCCGAATATCACTTCACCGCCAAATTTTTCCACTTCGCGGCGCAGGTTGGTGACAACAATCTCCAACTTATCGGTGCCGATGTGCGGCTTGCTTGTGTAGGTGATTTCGGGCGGCGCACCGAATTCGGCGAGCGTTTCGAGCACATATTGGCGGCGGTAATCTTTGATGCCGGTGTTAAGCTTCCCGTCGGAAAACGTGCCGGCACCGCCTTCGCCGAACTGCACATTGCTCTCTTCATTTAAAATGCGCTGCCCCCAAAACAGTGCCACATCTTTTTTGCGCTCGGCGATGCACTTGCCGCGCTCGAGCACGATGGGTTTCAGACCGGCTTTTGCGAGCAGCAGCGCGGCAAACATCCCGGCGGGGCCGAAGCCGACCACGACCGGGCGCAGCGCCGCAGGCCGCACTTTAGGGATTTGCACCTGCTCCGGCACAGGGGCGGGCATGACCTTTTTGGACTTGGCTTGTTTGATTATCGCCGCTTCGTCACCGCTGACGGTGACATTGACACAGTAAGTAAAAAAGACATTGTCCTTTTTGCGTGCATCTACACTTTTTTTGACAATTTTACAGTCGGTCAGCTGCGCTTCATCGATGCGCAAAATGCGCAAAATTGCGCCGCGCAAGTCTTCTTCTGTATGATCAAGTGATAATTTTATTTCGTTAATTCTAATCACAGTGTTTCTCCTGTCAAATACGCATTTGCCGCGCGGGCGGCGCACATGCCCGAAGCCCACGCCCAGTGCAGGTTAAAGCCGCCGCAGGGGGCATCTGCATCCAGCACTTCACCGCACACAAACAGCCCGGGATATGCCTTTGCCGCAAGGGTATCGGGCGCCACAAAGCGCGCATCCAACCCACCGCAGACAGTCTGCGCCCGCCGGTAGTCGGTCGGGGCTTCCACGCGCACGGGGAAGGCGCCGAGCAGCTTTGCGAGTACCGTGAAATCATCGTCACTAAGTGTTGCGGGAGAGGCGGAGGGTTTAAGCCCCGCGCGCTTGAGCACCACCAAAGCGAGCTTGCGCGGCAGTAAGAAATTGAGTAAGGCTGCGTTTTCCGGCGCGGTCGCGGCAGAGGCTTTCAAGTAATGCAGCAGCTCGGCTTCGCTCCACTGCGCGGGAAGAAAATTCAAAAGCAGCGTATCACCGCTTTTTACATATTTTGCAAGATTAAAGGCACAAATGCCCGAAATATTGTCGGCATTCAACTGCACTTCGCCGCTCTCGCGGTGCTCACCGAGTGTCAGCGCCGCTTTGACTCTGACACCTTGCAGTTCTTTAAGAAACGCTTCGTCACTCGGAATGGGGCACAGTGCCGGGCGCGGGCGCTCGATGTGCCAGCCGAGGTTGTGCATTAAATCCAAGCCGTTGTAGCCCTTGACGGCAGCGGCGGAACCGATGGCGAAAATTACCGCATCGGCTTCAAACACCTCTGCAGCGGTGACAACAAAACGCTTGCCCTCTTTTTTAATCGCGCGCACTTCCTGCCCGGTTTTGACAGTCACAGAGTAGCTCTCAAGTGCATTTAAAAAGGCATTGACCGCGTTCGCCGCGCTTTCGCTTAAGGGGTAGCATCTGCCCTGAGGGTCGGCTTTTATCGGCAGTGAGAGCGAAGTAAGAAAGGCTTGTACACTCTCAAAATCGAAGCGCGCGGCAACACTTTGGGCAAACGCACTTTCATACACCGCGGGAGAAACGGCGGTGTTGGTGATATTGCACTTGCCGTTGCCCGTGGTGAGCAGTTTTTTGAGAATTCTCTCGTTTTTTTCCAAAATGGTGATGCTAAGGTCGCTTTGCAGGCGCGCGAGCGTAATCGCTGCCGCCGCGCCCGAAGCGCCGCCGCCGATGATGAGTACAGATTTCATAGCTTTCCCTTGTAATAATGAGGAATTAGGAATGAGGAATGAGGAATTAGAGGGCGGGGACACCCGCACCCGTTCCGCTGCGCTTTAAAAACATAATCTTCTCATAACCAAAAGTTTTGATAATCTTTAGTTATTCAAATCAGAGTGAAGAATTGTTATAATGCAAGGCATAGCCTTGCCACCTTTAATTCCGCATTCCGAATTCCGCATTCCGAATTCAATAATAATTTGTCGAGGTCTGCGACCTCGCAAATTATTATACAGCATTTTCGCCTTTTATTGCAACCCCGTTATAGTAATGTAATAGAATATCGCGGTAAGTAAAGCCGAGCCGCGCCATATACTTGGCGCCCTCCTGCGAGAGCCCGACACCGTGACCGTAGCCGCTGACTGTTAAGACAAACTGCCCTTTTTGGTATTTGAGCGTAAAAAAAGAGGATTTGAGCCCCAGCGCTTCGCGCAGTTCTCTGCCGGTGAGCGACACGCCGCCCAGCTCGATATCGGTGACCGTGCCCGCAGGTGTTTTTCGGATCGTTCCCACCCAGTCGGAGGGGCTGTCGGGAAAGTGGAAATCCTTGCCCTTTAGCCCTGCGAGGGCTTTTTGGAGGGCGGCGGGCTTCAGGCGCACTTTTTGGGCGTAGGTGTTACATAAACTGTCGCCGATGCTCTCGGTCGCGCGCAGGTAGGGGTAGTCTTCTCCCCAATAGTTTGCGGCGCTCTCGGTCATGCCCGCATTCGAGGAGTGGTAGGCGGCAAGCGCCGGTTTGCCGCCGTATTCCAAATAAAGCCCGCTGACGGCGGCGACGATTTTTTGCAGCTTTTTGTAGTTCTCTTCGTAGCTCTCACCCCAAAATTTTTGAAGCGCTTTTTTACTCAAAAAACTCTGGTGCGTGGCAGGGTTGTCCGTAATGTCATAATTGGCGCTGCTGCCGGCAGCGCTGTGCTTAAGAAAGGTGTAAATGCACACCGCCTGCGCCTTGAGCGCCTCGGTCGGCGCGGCAATGTCAATTTCTTTGGCGAGAACGGAAATGACATAAAACGCGGTGCTGACCGTGACGACTTTATTCTCTTTATGCAGCAGCACGCGCACCTTGTCCGACACGGCGGCAGAGGAAGCAGCGCTTGCGGCAGCCGGCTGCGTGGTGGTTTTGGCGCTTTCTTTGCTTGTTGTTTCGCTTTTTTCGCCGGCACTTTCGCCGGCAGCTGCACTTGGCGCCGCGGCGGCAAGGTGTTCGCTCTTGCTTAAAAATTCATCCTTATAAAACAGCGAAACGGCGGGAACGCTCGCCATAATGATGGCAAACGAGAGCACTAATGTGAAAAAATTCTTCATCTTAATCTCCTTATGAATTGACTTTACCATTCTTTTATTATATACTTACTATAAGTATGCATAAAATTTACGGCTGCCTGCGCCTGTGCCGGCAGCGGCAAATAAAACTATTTGATTGTATGCACGGTAATGCCCCTTCATTACCGGAAAGGTTGTTATGAAAAAGTCCAAAACCAATTTCGGAGTACAAACGATTATTCTCTGCGTAGCGCTCTTGATTGCGCTGCCGGTCAGAATTTACCAATATCTGCATTTGATTGACGGCACCAGCGGGTTTTACAACACCTGGGTCAATCCCACGGTATTCGGCTTATACGGCTTATGCCTGCTGGTGATTGTGCTGCTCATTTGCCTTTCGCTCAAAGGCAGAGAGAATACGCTGTATGCGATGCCCGCCGGCAAGCATATGGGGCTGGGGATTGCTTCGCTTGCCTTTGCGCTGAGCTTCTTGGCGGAAGGTGTGCTCAACCTCTACCGCGTTTATCAAATTGCGACAGGCAGCATTCCGGTGCAGCAGTTAGTCATCGGCGACAACGCCGGCAAAGCCACCCTTGCTTTTACCGCCGTTCAGGCACTGTTCGGGCTTTTGAGCGCCGTGTTCTTTATCATTTTCGGCATCAGCTACCTTGGCGGCAAAGAGCAGTATAAAAAGGTCGGCTTACTTGCGGCAGCACCGACTTTGTGGGCGGTCGGCAGGCTGATGAACGGCTTTGCACAGACCATTTCCTACCGCTATGTGTCGGAGCTGTTGTTCGAACTGTTTATGGTGATATTCTTTGCGATGTTTGCGATTGCCTTTGCCAAAATGTGCGCAGGTGTGCTCAAGGCGCGCATTCAGATGCGCCTGTTTGCCTACGGTGCGCTGAGCACTTTCTTTGCGCTGCTGAGTGCAGTGCCGCGCTATGTGATGCTCTTAATGGGCAGGCAGGATTTGCTCTACAGGCAAATTTCCGCCTATGAAGTCACCGATTTGGTGATCCCGATTTTTGTAATGATATTTATTTTTGCCGTTGCGGCAACCAAACAGTATAAATCTGTGGAAGAATACGGTGCCGAGGCACCGGAAGAAGGCGAAGAAGGGGCGGCTGAATAAGGGGCAACCACCCTAAGAATAACGCCTTCTTGTGGGGGAAAGCGAGAAGCGATGTTTTGGGAGAATTTAGCGAATGTTGCCAAGCTCGTTGCCATCTTGTACATCATGGTGGCAGTGGGCTTTCTTGCCGATAAAATCGGCAAATTTACCCATAAAGCGGCAAAGCTGGCAACCGGGCTGCTGTTTTACATTGTCACACCTTGTGTGATTGTCAACAGCTTTATTGTCAACTTCTCCGGCGGCTCGACTGTCGGGGTAAAGGACTTTTTGCTCGCGCTGCTCTTTTTTGCCGTGACTTACGCAATCGCCATTCCGCTCTCGAAGCTGTTTTTCAGAAAACAGCCGGTGGCGGCACGCGTTATTTACCGCCACGGCGTGGTTTACGGCAACTGCGGCTATATCGGGCTGCCGATGGTGCAGGCGGTAGTCGGCCCCAAAGGCGTGATTTATACGGCGATTGCCATTACGATTTTTAATATTGTCACCTTCACCCAAGGCGTGTACCAAATGCACGAAGGGGAAGACGGAAAAGCCGACATCAAGCTCTCCAAAATCCTCATTAACCCCGGTACACTCGGCTTGGCGCTGGGCATTCCGCTGCTCGTGCTGATGCTCGGCTTTCATATTGATTTGACCACACCCGCCTGGGAAGTGCTCACCAAGCCCATATCGTATCTGGGCAGCATGAATACGCCGCTTGCGATGCTGTGCCTGGGCACCTTCTTGGCCCACACCGATATTCGCAATACCTTTAAAGATAAAAATAACTACATTGTGGCGCTGTTGCGCCTGATTGTCATTCCCTTAAGCGTTTTTGCCGTTATCCTGGCGGTCAACCGCTTTGTGACTGCCGTGCCGGCAGTGGTGGCAGTCAGCCTGATGGTCAGCGCCTGCCCGCCGAGCGCGAACAACACCGTGCTCTTTGCGGCAACCTTTAATAAGGATGTGGGTTTGGCTTCTACCACGGTGGCAAACTCCACATTTTTGAGTGTTTTGACCATGCCGGTGATTTTGGCACTGGTGCAGCAGGTATTCCCACTGTAAAGTTTTTACCTTTACAGGCATAGAGAAGAGCGCCACAACCGAAAAAAGTGTTGAAAACGATGTTGAAAACTTTTTTCGGCTGTTCAAAACCCGCCGAAATTGGTGAAAAATACTCATTTTGATACTAAAATTTTCCTGTTTCACACAATGCCCCGATTTTAGCAAAAATCCGTGAAACTATACTCAAATAGGGGAAAAACAAGCAAAAACAGGGTAAAAACCCGCTTTTCGGGTGCCCGAAGCGCCCGCAGCGCGGGCAGCGGCGGCGATGTTTAAAACCGCCCGAACGGCTTTTCAACAATTCTGATGAGTTTTCAACACTTTTGGTGCGAAAAACTTTACAAATTGTGCAAAAAGCCATGGTGTAAAGCTTCAAAACTTTACAAAATACAGACATCAATCGGAGTAAGCGATGGCATTTGAAACCTTCTTCGGCAACGAAGTTTTAAAGAATACCGTTTGGCAGCGCCTGAAAACCGGCACCCTGCCGCACGCCATCATTTTAGAAGGCGAGCGGGGGCTGGGCAAGCGCACGTTTGCGCGCCTGATTGCCGCGGGGCTTTTGTGTGCCAATGAGAACCCGCCTTGCGGGCAGTGCCGCGCGTGCACGAATGTGCTCGAAAAAAATCACCCCGATGTGCTCTATTACGAAACCGAAAAGCACACCAAAGACAATTTTAAAATCGACACGGTCAGGGATATTCGCGATATCGCTTACATTTCGCCCAACCAGGCGGCATATAAGGTATTTATTCTCGCCGAAGCGGATTTGATGAATACCGCCGCGCAAAATGCGCTGCTCAAAATTTTGGAAGAACCGCCGGCATATGCAGTTTTTATTTTACTGTGTGAAAAGAAAAGCGCGTTTTTGGAAACGATTTTGTCGCGCTGCACGGTGTATAAGTTAGAGCGCGTAGACGACGAAACGGCGTTTGCAGCGGTGCGAGAACTTTTAAGCGGCCCGACCGATGAAGAAATTCGCAAGTGTATTGAGCTTGTCGGCGGCAATATCGGCATGGTGCTTGACGGTTTGCGCGGCAACGAAGCGCTGCGCGCTAATGAAAAGGCGCTGGAAATTGCCGAAGCGCTGTGCAGCAGCTATGAATTTGATTTGCTTAAAGTCCTCGGCGACCTCGAAGCCCCGGCGGCTAAGGGAATTCTGGCTGCCCTTGCCGAACCGCTTAAAGCGGTGTGCCGCGATGCGGTGGCGCTGCGCTGCGGCGGGGAAGCGCTCATTAAAATGAATGCGCCGACGGCGCACCGCCTTGCCGAAAGCTTCACCAAAAAGCAGCTTTTTGCGTTGGAGGAAGTGGCGGAAGAACTCGGCAGGCGTGTAGACAGGAATATGAATCGGAAACTGCTGCTGACTTGGCTGTGCGCAGCCCTGCGAACGGCAGTAGAGTATGAATAGGAGTAACCAATGGCAGAAGTAATCGGTATCAGATTTAAAGATGTCGGCAAAATATATTATTTTGACCCCGCCGGCGAGCAGATGCACAAAGGGGATTATGTGATTGTGGAAACCGCCCGGGGCACCGAGTGCGGTTTTGTCGCGATGGCAAACCGCGAGGTGGATGATGAGCTGATTGTCAAGCCCCTCAAAAGCGTGATGCGCAAGGCGACCGAAAAGGATATGCAGATGATGCAGGCGAACAAGGCAAAGGAAAAAGATGCCTACAAAATCTGCGAGAAAAAGGTCAAAGAACACGGGCTGGAAATGAAGCTGGTGGATGTCGAATACACCTTTGACGGCTCTAAGATATTGTTCTATTTCACGGCGGACGGCAGAGTGGATTTCCGCGAGCTGGTCAAAGACCTCGCTTCGGTGTTCCGCACCCGCATTGAGCTGCGCCAAATCGGTGTGCGCGATGAGAGCAAAATGCTCGGGGGCCTTGGCATTTGCGGCAGGTGTTTCTGCTGCTCTTCCTTCTTGGGAGAATTCCAGCCGGTTTCGATTAAAATGGCGAAGGAACAGGGGCTTTCGCTTAACCCGACCAAAATCAGCGGCACCTGCGGCAGGCTGATGTGCTGCTTGAAATATGAGCAGGATGCCTATGAATATCTGCTCAAAATCACCCCGCCCAAGGGCTCTTTGGTCAAGACAAGAGAAGGTAAGGGCACGGTGGTGGATATCGATTTGCTCAAGGGCACGCTCAAGGTGCAGCTGCAGGGCAAAGAAGAGAGCGCACCGCTCATTTGCCCGCGCAAAGAAGTTAAAGTGCTCTTCAACCCGAAGAAAAGCGACAAATAAGAACCTGAGCCAAAGGCTCAGAACCTTGGCGTTCGCAATCTTCGATTGCTCGGCTAAAGGATTTGGCGCGCTGTCGCTCAGCAGTCGGCCGCCGGCAGTCGGCCGCCAGCCGAGGGCGGGACTCCTGACGGGAGCCCGTACCCTCTGTCGCCTATGGCGACATCTCCCTGCACTGCAGGGAGTCACCCGCACCCGATTTAAATGCGTTGCGTAGCAACGCCACCATTCGCTAACTGCTGACCGCT
>JAFRJB010000122.1 GCA_017432485.1 Clostridia bacterium | reverse complement strand
GTTTGCTCGACAACCCTTATTTGTCAGTTTTCAGTTTTCAGCTTTCAGTTTTCAGTTTCACCCACCGCGCGCTATGCGCGCACCGCCCTTGATAGGGCGGTTTCATAAAATGCAAGGCGTAGCCTTGCGACTGACCACTGAACACTGAACACTGAACACTCAAATAAGGATTTGCGCGCTCGGAGAGCGCGGCAAATCCTTATTTGTTCTTTTCTTTCATTCTTGAGTGCACTTTCGTGCTCAGCGTATAAAGGCTGATAAAGCCCTTAGAATCTGTCTGGTCAAACACTTCGTCTTCATCAAACGTTGCCACCTCTTCATCGTAAAGCGAATAGGGGGAGCTGACACTGACGGTAATCATATTGCCCTTATAGAGTTTGAGCACCACATCACCGGTGACCGTTTCCTGGCTCTTATCGACAAACGCCTGCAAAGATTCCCGCAGCGGTGTCCACCACTGCCCGTAGTAGAGCAGCTCGGCAAATTTTACACCGACAAGCTCCTTATAGTGCATGGTTTCTCTGTCGAGTGTAATGGTTTCGAGCACCTGGTGCGCGCGGTAAAGAATGGATGCGCCGGGGTTTTCATACAAGCCTCTGCTCTTCATACCGACCATGCGGTTTTCCACTAAGTCATTCAGACCAATGCCGTTGGCGCCGCCGACTTCGTTGAGCTTGGTGAGCAGTTCTACCGCATCGAGCTCTACCCCGTCGACCGCTGTTGCCACGCCTTGTTCAAAGTGAATGCTGATAGTGGTCGGCTCATCCGGTGCATTCCAGGGAGCGACACTCATCTCGAGGAAACCTTCTTTGTCGTAGAGCGGCTCATTGGTCGGGTCTTCCAAATCCAAACCCTCGTGGGATAAATGCCAAATATTTTTATCTTTGGAATAGTTGGTTTCGCGGCTGATTTTGAGCGGCACATTGTGTGCTTCGGCATAGGCGATTTCCTCTTCACGCGACTTGAGTTCCCACTCTCTCCAGGGGGCGATAATCGGCATATCGGGTGCGAATGCGCGCACTGCCATTTCAAAACGCACTTGGTCGTTGCCCTTACCGGTACAGCCGTGACAAATCGCATCGGCGCCTTCCGCCTGCGCGATTTCCACTAAGCGCTTGCCGATAATCGGGCGCGCCAGAGCCGTACCGAGCAAATAATCACCCTCATACTTCGCGCCGGCTTTGACAGCTTCAAAGCCTACCTGCTCGACAAACTCCTTGGTTAAATCTTCAATATATAACTTGCTCGCGCCGGTTTTAATCGCCTTCTCTTCCAGCCCTTCGAGCTCACTTGCCTGCCCCACATTGCCTGCAACGGCAATGACTTCGCAGTTATTGTAATTCTCTTTGAGCCACGGAATAATAATCGAAGTGTCCAGCCCGCCGCTGTATGCTAATACGACTTTTTTGATATCTGCTTTATTCATGGTTTTCCCCTTTATATAATAATAAATATAACAATGCCACTATTATAGTGCATATTTATTCATTTTTCAAGTGTTTTATGCAGAAACTTTGCCAAATTTTTGAATATTTTTAGTATTTTATACACCATTTTGCACATTTTTTTGCATTTTTGCATAAAATGGAAGGCATGGCAATCCATTACCATGCCTTCCATTATTTTTAGTTTTCTCGTCCCCCAAAAAAGTTTTCTGAGAAATACTTTTCGGGGGTACACAACATTGTTAATAGAGTGAAGCACAACGGGTGCGGGTGTTCCCGCCTTCAACTCCACTCTCCACTCTCCAAACTCCCATCTTATAAAAATGAAAGGGTTGAATACTATGATGAAAACCATTCCCGCAAAACCGGAGTTTTGCTTACTATACCTTATCACGGCGCTGATGACAGCGGGCATTGCCCGGCTGCTCGGTTGCTTTGTACCGCCGCTGTTTTGCGCGCCGGCATGCCAATTCATACTGATGTTTTGCTACTACTGTTTTGTACGCCGGCACATCGAAAATGCCCTGATGGGCACGGTGTGCGAGCCGACACAAAAAGACTGCTACAATACCGAAGATGAAAGCGAGGTCACCGCGCGATGAGTTATGTTTATGTGCAACAAAACGGCACTTTGGGCGCTTCCATTCCTTACCCCTCGCCGGCGCATCCCTCGGCGACAGTGGCGACCAGCGGCTGCGGTGTGTGCGCCTCTCTGATGGCGCTGATGAACCTGACCACCTACAAGGTCAGCCTCAAAAACTGGACACAGGCGCTGCGTAATGCCGGCTGCCGCGACAATGAGGGCACGGATATGGAAGCGGTCTGTGCTTACATGAAAAAGAAATACGGCATCGCCTATGCCACCACCACAAGCACCGACAAAGTAGTCGCGTGGCTCAAAAAAGGCTACGGGGTGATTGCCAATGTCGGCGGCGAAGGCTACTTTTCCTCTGCCGGGCACTTTGTGTATGTGGCGGGGCTGGCAAAAAACGGCAAACTCATTGTGCTTGACCCCTACTACTACGCCGATAAATGGACTTCCACGGTCAACGGTATCAACCGCAGTAAATACTTTACTTACTCTGCCTCGAAGCACGAGGTTTACTGCAAACCATCGGTGCTGGGGGCTGACCGCGCCGGCTGGTTTTACCTGCTCAAGCCCACCAAAAAGGTGAAGAAAAAAACGGCTGCCAAGCCGAAATATACCGACGGCAGATATGTGCTGCTCTACGACATGGTAGTGCGCACCGGTCCGGGCACGGACTATGCCGCAAAAAAGGTGAAAGACTTGACTGCCGACGGCAAGGCGCACGCCACTTCCAAAAACCCGAATGCCAAAGCAGTGCTCAAAACCGGCACCAAGGCAGATGCCACGATTGTGGAAAAAAACGGCGAATACTGGATGAAAATCCCCAGCGGCTTTGTGTGCCTGCAAAAAGGCAGTAAGGTTTATGCCCGCAAGGCGTAGACAAATAAGGATTTGTCGAGGTCTCCGACCTCGCAAATTCCTTATTTGTAGTGAATAGTGAATAATGAATAGTGAATAATTGAGGGAGGGACACCCTCACCCGATTGTAAAAGAACGCGTTGCTCTTTTGTTTGATAGTTTTTATTGAAACTACGCCATTTTCTCCCCTAAGGGGAGATGTCGGCAGAGCCGACAGAGGGGATATAAAATCAAGTGCGAATGTGTCGCCCTTAACTATTCATTATTCATTATTAATTATTCATTTAATAAGGATTT
>JAFRJB010000121.1 GCA_017432485.1 Clostridia bacterium | reverse complement strand
GTTCTTTCATCCGCCTAAGCGATAAAAAATCCCTTGAATACGGCAAGTATGCAAAGAATTTTTTCTCACTTATCCGAATAAAATAACTTAGCAAAAACTGCAAAGCACTCAAAATCAGCCTATTTTTTGTTAGAATAAAGTAAAAACTGCCAACTTGGCTGACGCCAGTTGGCAGTTTTTTACTGCAATTATCGCGAAAAAGAGGCGATTTTGAGCTGTTCCTCTTTATTGCGGGTGCCCCTTAAGCCATCCTTTTTTCTATTTCTTATCGCCGCTGTCTTTAGGTTTTGGCTGCGGTTTTGGTTCCGGCGCCGGTGTCAACTTCGGCGCAGAAGCATTTTTGTCTTTATCCCCTTCGGCTTTCTTGGAACTGTCATTTCTGATAGACACACCGCCATAATGATAATCATATGCCTTATAGCGGGAAAGACCGATGGAGGAGAAGTTCGAGGAGTCGGTAATAATAGTACCGAGAATCTTACCATCCAGTCTGCGAATATCATCAATAATTTTCTGAATGTCGCTGTATTCCGTTCTGTTCTGGCGAACGATGAACAGCACACCGTCTACCTTCGGTGCCAATACGGTCGCATCCGTTACAACGCTTGCGGGCGGTGCATCGAAGAAGATATAGTCATATACATTCTTTAATTCTTTAATTAACTGTGACATATTGCGCGAAGCAATCAATTCCGACGGGTTCGGCGGAATAACGCCCGAAGGCATCAGGTACAGGTTCTTTGCCACTTCCTTAATACAGGAACCGACCGAGTAGTGACCTGCCAATACGCCGGAAAGACCTCTGGAATTGTCAATCTTAAAGTATTTGTGCTGAATGGGCTTTCTCAAGTCAGAGTCCACAATAAGCACTTTGGCGTTGGTTTTTGCCATCGTCATCGCAAGGTTAGCCACCGTGGTGGATTTACCGGCATCGGGCTCACAAGAGGTAATAACCACTGCTTTTGCGGAAGAGTCGGTAATGGTAAAGGACATACTCGTTCTTGCGTTTTTATAGGCTTCCGTAATCGCAAAGGGCGTTTGCGAATTGATGATGGTTCGGCGCAGTGCCGCCGCATCGGAACCCTTGTGGCGCTTGTCTTTGGCGCTGTTGGTAAAGCTGGGAATGCTTGCCCAAACGGGAATACCGATAATTCTCTTGAATTCTTCTTCACTTTGTACGGTGTTATCAATGAGCACTCTCAAAAGCACAATGACAATTGCCGCCGCCACACCGGCAGCCGCACCGTATAAGGTGTTTTTATTGACATTCGGGGAAACCGGCGTGCTTGCCGCTTTGGCTTTACCGATAATTTCAACGGAACCCGCTTTTACCACTCTCTGCAGCACTTCCGGTGCTACAGAGCCGTAAACATTACAAATTTCTGCCGAAAGTTCGGGGTCGGAGCTGGTGGCGGAAATTTTGATAACTTCCGTATCGTCTACCGATTCTAAAGTCACCATACCGGAAAGTTGACCGGCAGAAACCTTGGTGTGCAGCTTGTTGGCCACCTGCTCTCTGACGGTTGCTTCTTTCAAAATGATAATATAGGTACGCGCCAATCTTGAAGAATAGTTTAAGTCCGAAGACGAACTGGCGCCGCTCATATTATTGGAATTGGTAACATATAAACTCAAGTTAGAAGCATACTGCGGGGTAATAAAGTATGTAGAAATTGCATACGCTGCCGCAGCACCCAAGAGCAGGAAAATGACCATTAATTTCCAACCCTTTTTGAGGATGTTCAATATGAACATCACACTGATATTATCTTGAAGTGAACTGATTTTCTTTTCTCCCATTATAGTGCATTCCCTTTTTATAATTAAAATTCAAAAAATATAATCAATCATTGTAAGTATAGCACAGAGTTTGCCATTACGCAATAGAAATATTTTTATTTTACAATATTTGCATTTTGTTATATAATGAAGCTATCAATTCTACAGGAGTTACCGATGGATATTTCGACTATTTTAAGCAAAACCGACCACACCCTGCTGGCACCGGACTGCACTTGGGAGCAAATCCGGGCAATTATTGACGACGGCGTGCGATACCGCTGTGCGAGTGTCTGTATTCCCGCCCGCTTTGTGAAGCAGGCGGCAGACTATGCCAAAGGCGCAGTCAAAATCTGTACGGTCATCGGCTTCCCGACCGGCTACAGCACCACTGCGACTAAGGTGTTTGAAACGGAAGATGCCGTCAAAAACGGTGCAGATGAAATCGACATGGTCATTGCCATCGGCGCTGTCAAAGAGCAGAATTACGCTGCCGTGCTTGCGGACATCCAAGCCGTGCGCGCCGCTTGTAAAGGTAAAGTGCTCAAAGTGATTGTGGAAACTTGCCTGTTAAATGATGAAGAAAAAATAAAGCTATGTGAAATTGTCAGCCTCAGCGGTGCCGATTATATTAAAACGAGCACCGGTTTTTCCAAGGGCGGCGCCACTCACGAGGATATTATTTTGTTCAAAAAACACATCACAAATGGGCTGAAAATTAAAGCGGCCGGCGGGATTGCTTCTTTGGAAGATGCCGCCCGATTTATTGAAGAAGGTGCCGACAGACTCGGCACCAGCCGCATTGTAAAACCGGTAAAGGAGATGAATGAATAATGGCAACAGCACACAACAGCGCCGCCAAAGGCGATTTTGCCAAAACCGTATTAATGCCGGGTGACCCGAAGCGCGCAAAATATATTGCAGAGCACTTTTTGGAAAATGCCCGCCTTGTCAACGATGTGCGCGGCATTCAAGGCTATACCGGCACTTACAAAGGCATCCCGGTCAGCGTGATGGCATCCGGTATGGGGATGCCCTCCATCGCCATTTATTCATATGAGCTGTATCACTTTTTTGATGTGGAAAACATCATCCGCGTTGGCAGCTGCGGCAGTATCAACGGCGACGTTCCCGTGCGCGATGTGGTTATCGGCATGGGCGCAAGCACGACTTCGCGCATTGTGCACCAATACCATTTAAACGGCGATTACAGCGCCATTTGCTCCTACAATCTTTTGGAAAAAGCAATGCAGTGCGCCGACACGCTTGCACTCAAAGACAAGGTGCATGTCGGCAACATTCTCTCTTCCGACGCCTTCTACGGCGAAACGCCCGAAATGATTCAACAATGGAGCGCGATGAGCTTACTCGCTATTGAAATGGAAGCGGCGGCGCTCTATATGAACGCTGCGGCAGCCGGAAAACACGCCCTTTGCATCTGCACTGTTTCCGACCACTTATTAAACGGCGAGCACCTCTCCAGCGTGGAGAGAGAACAGGGCTTTACGGATATGATGCGCTTAGCACTCGAAACCGCCGTGAGTTTAGAAAAGTAACTTTTACATTGCAAGGCTTTGCCTTGCGACCACTCATTCCGCATTCCGCATTCCGCATTATAAAAAAACTATGTTTTTTCAACGCATTTTTATTATTGTATTAGACTCTTTCGGCATCGGCAATGCGCCCGATGCCGCCAATTTCAGTGATGCCGGTTCCAACACCCTGCTTTCGTGCGCGGCTTCCCCCTATTTTGCTCTGCCCCACTTGCAAAAGCACGGTCTGTTTAATATTGACGGCGTTACCCTGCCCGCTGTGCCCGCGCCGTTGAGCGCCTATGCACGCCTGCGGGAGGCAAGCGCCGGCAAAGACACAACCATCGGTCATTGGGAAATTGCAGGGCTCGTTTCCGAGCGCCCTCTCCCGGTGTATCCCGACGGCTTCCCGCCCGCAATCATCGCCGCATTTGAAGAATCCACCGGCAGAAAAGCGCTGTGCAACAAGCCCTACAGCGGCACCAAGGTCATTGAAGACTACGGCGCGGCACAGGAAGAAAGCGGCGCTTTTATTGTTTACACTTCCGCCGACTCTGTTTTTCAAATCGCCGCCAATACAGCTGTTATCCCCTTAAGCGAACTCTACAGCGCCTGCGAAAAAGCGCGGCGTATTCTCCAAGAAGAACACGGGGTAGGCAGAGTCATTGCGCGCCCCTTTATTAAAGAAAACGGCACTTACCGCCGCACGGCAGACCGGCGCGATTTTTCGCTGGAGCCGCCGCAAAAGACCATGCTCGATTATCTCTGTGAGCGGCATTTTGACACCATCAGTGTCGGCAAAATTTATGATATTTTTGCGCACCGCGGCATCAGTGAATACGCCTTAACCCACTCGAACGCCGAGGGGATGGCGGTGAGCGAAAGCATTTTAAAAAAAGATTTTACCGGCATTTGTTTTACCAATTTGGTAGACTTCGACATGCTCTACGGGCACCGCAACGATGTTGACGGCTACGCCAAGGCCTTAGCGGCATTTGACAGTTGGCTGCCGCATTTTTGCGCCGGCATGCGCGCGGATGATTTGCTTCTCATTACCGCCGACCACGGCTGCGACCCCGCCACCCCGAGCACCGACCACTCCCGAGAATGTGTACCGCTGCTGGCAATCGGGCAAAAGGTGGAGCCTGTCAATCTCGGCACCCTGCCGACGTTTGCGGGCATTGCCAAAACCATTTTAGAAAACTTTCAAATTGAAAACACCCTTGCAGGGGAAAGCTTTTTAGAAACGATACTGAGGAAACCGCGATGAAAGAAATCTTATTAGAGCGCGCTTTAAAAGCGCTCGAAAACGCCTATGCGCCCTATTCAAAATTTCAGGTTGCCGCCGCACTCGAATGTGCCGACGGCAGCATTTTTACGGGTGTCAACATTGAAAACGCTTCTTTCGGCGCCACTTTGTGCGCGGAGCGCAGCGCCTTTGCGGCGGCTTTGAGTGAAGGCAAGCGGCAATTTGTGCGTCTGCTCATCATCGGCGGCTCAGCCGGTCACATCAGCGCATATTGCCCGCCCTGCGGCATTTGCCGCCAGTTTATGAGCGAATTTTGCGCGCCCGATTTTGAAATTGTTTTATGTAATGGTGAGCAGTTTGAAACGCATACCCTAAAAGAACTGCTCCCGAAAGGATTTTCACTATGAATATTATTGAAATCATCGAAAAAAAGAAAAACCGGCAGGCACTTAACGAAGCGGAAATTGCCTTTTTTATTGACGGCATTTGTACCGGCAGTATAGCCGATTACCAGGCAAGCGCGCTGCTGATGGCAATATGTCTTAACGGCATGAACGACACCGAAACCGCGCTGCTGACCGACAAAATGGCGCATAGCGGCGACACGCTTGACCTGTCGGCACTTTTCCCGACTGCCGACAAACACTCCACCGGCGGAGTGGGCGATAAAACTTCGCTCATTGTCGCGCCCATTGCCGCGGCTTGCGGTGTCAATATCGCTAAAATGAGCGGCAGAGGGCTCGGGCACACCGGCGGCACGATTGATAAATTAGAAAGCATTCCGGGCTTCCAAACCACAGTGAGTGAAAGCGCCTTTTTCGAGCAGGTCAAAAGCATCGGCATCGCTATCGTTGCCCAATCGAAAAATTTGGTGCCGGCAGATAAAATTCTCTACGCTCTGCGCGATGTGACTGCGACCGTCAATTCCATTCCGCTGATTGCTTCTTCCATTATGAGCAAGAAATTAGCGGCGGGTGCCGATGTGATTGAACTCGATGTCAAAGTCGGCTCCGGGGCTTTTATGAAAACAGCAAAAGAAGCGCAGGCGCTGGCAGAAGCGATGGTCAATATCGGCAAGCAAAACGGCAGAAAAACCGCGGCACTCATCACCGATATGGATGAACCGCTCGGCACACATATCGGCAACAGCCTGGAAATCAAAGAAGTGATTGCCACCTTAAACGGCGGCGGTGCCCATGATTTGCGCACGCTTTGCCTGCACCTTGCGGCAAATATGATTTCTCTTGCCAAAAATATGGAAAAAGAAGCAGCTCTGCGCCTTGCCGAAGAAGCGCTGCAAAGCGGTAAAGCACTCGAAAAACTCAAGCAAATGGTTGCCGCACAAGGCGGCGATGTGTGCTACATCGAAAACCCCGCACTGTTTGAAAGAGCTGCCTTTACACAGCCGGTCACGGCGCAGGAAAGCGGCTATCTGCAAAAAGTCGATGCGCAGTGCATCGGTGAAACCGCCGCGCTCTTAGGCGCCGGCAGGCAGAAAAAGGAAGACAGTATTGACTTTGCCGCCGGCATTATTTTAGAAAAGAAATGCGGCGACTATGTCGCGGCAGGCGACACCATTGCCGCATTATATACCAACCAAAAAGAAAGCCTTGCGGCTGCTGCAGCGCGCTTTCAAGAGGCGCTGACAATCGGCAACACTCCGCCGCAAAAGCTGCCGCTTATTCAAGGAGAAGTGCTATGATCTTATGCCAAAAAAACTACCGAAACAATAAGCTTTATGAAAAAACGCTCCCTGAAGGCACCCTAAATGCACAGGGGCTCGGCGCGCTCAAGCGCTTTCGCTACGGGCTGTTTTCTTTCGGCTGGTGCGGCTGTGAAATCATTGCGGTGTATAACCTCTTGCAACTCTACGGCAAGCCCGAAAACTTAAGCGAAATCTGCCGCGAAATTTACCCCTACGGGCACATTCTCTGCGGCTTTTTCGGCACCAATGTCTACACCCTGCGCCACTACTTCAAAAAGCACTATATTCCGGTTAAAACCGTGTATAACAAAAGTGACTTTTTGCACCTGGCTCCCAAGGGGCGCTACGGCACCATCAGCTTTTGGACCGGCAAGGTGATGGCAAGCTCCATTCATACCGTCACCTACAAAATCGAAGCCGGCGGCGCCGTTACGGTCTTTAACCGCTACAATAATAAAGACTGTGAATACCACTATGAAACGATGCAAGAAGCCTTCGGCAACTACCCCTTCATTGTGGCAAATATGATGTAAAATAAATTATAAGTTGTAAATGCGAAACTCTGTTTCGCTACCTTTCATTCCGCATTCCGTATTCCGCATTCCGAATTGTAAAAAACGATGCAACAAAACCCGACTCGCTCCAATAAAATATTGCAGTTCCTGGGCTTTGACAATGATTTCAAATCTGCCATTCCCTCGATGATCAACTATAACTGGGCTGTCTTTTTAGCCAACGGTTCGTTTTACATCATCGGTTTATTTCTCATTCCCTTTTTAACCAAAGTCGAGGGGCTCTCCACCGCCCAGGCGGGCATTGTGGCGCTGTGCGCCAAGCTCTGCGATGCGGTGACAGACCCGATTATGGGTATTATCACCGACCGCACCCGCTCCAAGTTCGGCAGGCACCGCCCGTGGCTGCTCATCGGCTTGGTGCCGGTGATGTTCACCTACTTCGGAATGTGGTATTCTTTCGGCATTTCCAATGCCGCGAGTACCATTAAAATGATTTATTTTACCGGGATGTATATGCTCTTTTCGACCGCCTATACCATTGTCATTGTGCCGCACACGGCGATGCTGCCGGTGCTCGCACCCAAATACAATTTGCGCACGCAGTATAACTCGGTCAAAACCATTATTGATGCCATCGGCACCGAGGGCTCTTTTATCATCGCCACGCTCATACTCAGTTACACTGCCAAAGAGGGCAAATCCTTTTTCGGCAACGCTGTTGCCGCCTTCGGCAATACCCCGCAATTTAACCCCTCATTTAAAGGGCGCTTTATGGTGATGGGATTGGTGCTGTGCCTGTTTTTCTCCCTGCCGCTGCTGGCAACCTTTTTCGGCACGAAAGAGCCGAGCAGTAAAGAGGAAACATTTCCGAAATTTTCCTTTAAAGAATTTATCGGCGAATATAAATCGATTTGGTCCTCACGCGCTTTTAAACAATATTTTGCGCTCTCACTGTTTAACTGCTTATCCCTGAGCTTTATTTCCAACACCTCCTACTATTTTCTTGATAATGTAGCGGGGATGGTCTCGCTCTATGCGATTACCACCTTTATTGCGCAGGCGGGCGAAGCGGCGGGCTTCCCGCTCAACTACGCTATAAGTATTAATCTCAGCAAGCAGGCGCCCGCAAAAATTGAGCTGCCCTTTATTGTGCTCGCGCTGGTTTTAAGTTTCTTTGTGCACAAGGGCTCCCCGACCTTCCTGTTAATCTTAGTCTACATTTTCTATAACTTCGGCTTGGCGGGGGTCAACACCGTCACAAGCAATATCTTCCCCGATGTGACGGATGTGGATGAAATGATTTCCGGCGAACGGCGCGAGGGAAAAATTGCCACCTTCTCCACCCTGATTAAAAAGATTATCAGCGGCATCTCCGCCGCCTTGACCGGTTTTATTCTGCACTTCTTCGGCTTCAATCCCAATGCCGCCGAAAACACCCCGACCGCGCTTTTCGGTGTGCGCTTTACCTACGCAATTTTGCCGATTATTTTCATCTGTTTTTCCATCGCGGCAGTGTATCGCTACAAGATGAAAAAGAAAGAGCACATGCTCATTTTAGATGCAATCAAGCAAAAAAAGGAAACCGGCACCGTGACACTCACGCAAGAAGAAAAACAAACCTGCGAAGAGATTGCGGGTCACAAGTTTGAAGAGATGTGGATTGGTCAATAAACTTGCCGAGACAAGTTTATTGACAGGCAACAGGTTACAGGCAACAGGCAACAGAAGCGAGGCGATGCCTCGCTTTTTATTTCGGAATACAGCAGATGTAAAGTATATGCACTTTACATCTGCCGTTTTTTCTGTAAAGAAAAAAGTCTTTACACCAATATTTAGTGGTTTTGGTAAATATTTCTAACAATATCTATTGCTTTTTAGCGCTTCGGATGCTATAATATTTTCATATATTTTATATAATAGGGGTGAAGTGCGGCCGTGAACAATGAAATACTCAGCGTAGGCATTGATATCGGTACCTCCACCACCCAGGTCATTTTCAGCCGCCTCGCGATGGAAAATACCGCCGGTTTTTTCTCGGTACCCCATGTCGCCATCACCGACAAAGAGGTCATTTACAAAAGCGATATTTACATCACCCCGCTGATTAATTCGTATTTGATAGACGGCGACAAAGTGCGCGACATTGTGGCGGCGGAATTTCAAAAAGCAGGCTTTACCCCTGCCGACACCCAAACCGGTGCAGTGATTATCACGGGTGAGAGCGCGCGCAAAGAAAACAGCGCGGTGGTGCTCTCCAAACTCTCTTCCTTTGCGGGTGAATTTGTGGTTTCTACCGCAGGGCCCGACCTTGAGAGCGTGATTGCCGGCAAAGGCAGCGGCGCTCAAAGCTATTCCGAAGACAACGCCTGCGTGGCAGTTAATTTGGATATCGGCGGCGGCACCACCAATATCGTGGTCTTTGACTGCGGCAAGGTGGTCGGCAAAGGCTGCCTGGATATCGGCGGCAGGCTGTTAAAGTTAGATAAGAGTTACAATGTTTCTTACGTCAGCCCGACTGCCCAAAAGATTTCCGACAAACTCTCTTTAGGGCTCGAAGAAGGCAGAACCACCAACGAGCAGGCACTCGCCTCGCTGTGTGCCGAAATGGTCAACCTTACCGAGCAGGCGCTGGGGCTCTACGAAAAGAGCCCGCTTGCCGAAAGTGTGGTAACCAAAGGCAGCACCCCGCTGGTGATTGAAAAGCCCATTCGCGCCGTGTGTTTCTCGGGCGGTGTGGCAGACTGTATTTATAATTCCGACCGCGAACCGCTCGCCTACGGCGACATCGGCGTGCACTTAGGCAAGGCATTCCGCCAAGGCAGGTTATACAGCGACTTTCATTTAATCAAAGCCAAAGAAACCATTCGCGCGACAGTCGTCGGCGCCGGCACCTACACCACCTCGATTTCCGGCAGCACGATTGCTTACAGTGAAAACATTTTACCGATTAAAAATGCGCCGGTTTTAAAACTGACCCGCGCCGAGCAGGAAAAAGTCTTTGCCGGCGACACCGCCTTTTTAGTCGACAAACTCAAGTGGTTTATGGAGCAAAGCGATACGGCGCTCCCGGTGCTCTCCTTTGAGGGCGAGCGCAATCCCTCTTATTTGGCAACGCGGCGCTGTGCAGCTTGTATCGGCTTCGCGCTCGACCAAACGCTCGAAGCGGGCAAGCCGATGCTTATTGTTACAGAGTGCGACATTGCCAAAGCGCTGGGGCAGGCAATCCAAATGGAATTCGGCAGCAGGCGCGATATTATCTGCATTGACTCCATCAGTGTAGAAGACGGCGACTTTGTCGATTTGGGTAAACCGCTGATGGACGGATTGGTCATCCCCGTTGTGGTCAAAACATTAATATTCGGATAAACATACTGATTTCTTCATGGAGGAAGTATTTTGAGATTACAAACAGTTATTTTAGGCAAAACATATCAGTTTAGAGATGTCAAAGATGTTCTCGCCAAAGCCAACGAGCAGAAGAGCGGCGACATTTTGGCAGGCGTTGCCGCCGAGAGTGACTCCGAGCGCATTGCCGCCAAAGAAGTGCTCTCCAACCTCTTGGTCAGCGACTTGCGCGAAAACCCCGTGGTTCCCTATGAGGAAGATGATGTCACCCGCCTCAACCAAGATTCGCTCAATGAAAAGATTTACGGCGAAATCAAAAACTGGACCATGGCGCAGCTGCGCGAATACATCTTAGACCTTCACACCACCGAAGCGGATATTCGCAGGCTCTCCAGAGGTCTGACAAGTGAAATGATTGCAGGCGTGTGTAAACTTATGAGCAACCTCGACCTCATTTACGGCGCCAACAAAGTGCGCGTGACCGCCCACTGCAACACCACCATCGGCAAGCGCGGCTGCCTTTCGACCAGACTGCAGCCCAACCACACCACCGATAATATTGACGGCATTACCGCTTCCCTCTTTGAAGGCTTAAGCTACGGCTGCGGCGATGCGCTGTTGGGCTTAAATCCCGTTAACGATACCATTTCTTCTTTGAGCGAAGTGTTAAAGCGCTTCGACGAAGTTAAAAACGAATTTGAAATTCCCACACAGATTTGTGTGTTAGGGCATATCACCACCCAAATTGAAGCAGTTAAGCGCGGTGCACCGTGCGATATGATTTTCCAATCCATCGCCGGCAGCCAAAAGGGTAATGAAGCCTTCGGCTTTACGACCGATATTGTCAGAGAAGCGCGGCACTTAATGCTCACCGAAGGCACCGCCACCGGGCCGAATGTGATGTACTTTGAAACCGGTCAGGGCTCGGAGCTTTCGAGCGATGCGCACTTCGGTGCCGACCAGGTAACAATGGAAGCGCGCTGCTACGGTTTTGCCAGAGAATTCCAACCCTTTATGGTTAACACCGTTGTCGGTTTCATCGGCCCCGAATACCTGTATGATTCCAGGCAGGTCATTCGCGCCGGACTTGAAGACCACTTTATGGGCAAGCTTTCCGGCATCCCGATGGGCTGCGACTGCTGCTACACCAACCACATGATGGCAGACCAGAATGATATTGAAAACCTCTCGCTGCTCTTGGCTTCCTGCGGTATCAACTACATTTTGGGCGTGCCCACCAGTGATGATGTTATGCTCAACTACCAAACCAACGCCTACCACGATACGGCGGCGCTCAGAGAAATCTTAAACCTGCGCCCGATTAAAGAGTTCGAACAGTGGCTCGAAAAAATGGGTATTTATGAAGACGGTAAACTTACCGACAGAGCAGGCGACCCCACAATCTTCTTAAAATGAGGTAAATGATGAATAACGAACAAGTTGAAAGCATCGTAAAAGCCGTTATGGCACAGCTCGCCGCAAGCGGCGACTTGCCGGCAACAGCACAAGAGTCCACCGTCAGGCAGGCAGTGCAGACTACCGTGGCAGCTTCTCCCGCAGCGGATATTGAAGACATTGCCGACCCCGAAGTCAAGCACCGCCCCTTACTCGACAACCCCGCGGATGCCGACGGATTGCAGAGAATGCTCTCCAAAACCCCTGCCAGAATCGGTGTAGGCAAAGCGGGCGCCAGGCTCAAGACCAAAACCCAATTAGCGCTCAGAGCCGACCACGCTGCCGCGCGCGACTCGGTCTTTGCCGATGTGGATGAAAATTTAATTCAAGAGATGAATCTTTTGAGTGTGCAAACCTGCTGCCACGACCGCAACGAGCACTTAACCCGCCCCGACCTCGGCAGAAAGTTTGATGAAAAAACCGCCGCCGAACTCAAGGCGCACTGCACCGCAAACCCCGATGTGCAGTTTATTGTGTCCGACGGGTTGAGTTCCAAAGCCATTGAGGCAAACATCAAAAATGTGCTTCCCGCGGTCATGGACGGTGTCAAAGCCCTCGGCTACAGTGTCGGCACACCCTTCTTTGTAAAGTTCGGCAGAGTCGGCTGTATGGACCACGCGGGCGAACTGCTCGGTTCCAAAGTCACTTGCATTTTAATCGGCGAGCGCCCCGGCTTGGGCACGGCGGAAAGTATGAGTGCCTACATCACCTACGGTTCCAAAGTCGGCATGAGTGAAAGCTTGCGCACCGTTGTTTCCAATATTCACTCGGGCGGTATTACCCCCGTTGAAGCAGGCGCCTACCTTGCGGAAGTCATTGATTTGATTATGAAGAACAAAGCAAGCGGCGTGAATTTAAGGAAGTAAGGAAAGCATATGAGAGGCGACAGAATACCAACAACCATACTCTCCGTGCAAATCATCCCGAATGCCGACCCCGCGCTGTTAAAAACGCTCGAAGCGCCTGAAGGCATCCATTCACTGGGCATTATCACCACGGACTGTGACGATGTGTCGTATGCGGCGCTGGATGAAGCGACCAAAAAAGCCGAGTGCTTAGTCGTCTACGCCCGCAGTATGTACGCGGGCAGCGGCAATGCTTCGACTGCCTATGCAGGTGAATTTATCGGCATCCTGGGCGCAGCCGACCCGGCGGAAGTTAAAGCGGGTGTAAGTGCGGCAGTCGCGTATATCGAACACGATGCAGCATTTATCAGCGCCAATGCGGATGACTCGGTGGTTTACTTTGCACAGTGCATATCGCGCACAGGCTCTTACCTTTCGGCGCAGGCAAATGTGCCCGAAGGCACCGCGATGGCTTACCTGATTGCCCCGCCGAGTGAGGCGATTTGCGGCATGGACGCGGCGCTCAAAGCCGCCGATGTGGAACTGAGAGTCACCTATGCACCGCCGAGCGAAACGAACTTTGCGGGCGGGCTGCTCACCGGTGACCAGGCGGCATGCAAAGCGGCATGCGAAGCCTTCGGCGAAAGAATTTGCCGGCTGTGCGATAACCCGATAGATTATTGATTTTGCTCTCAGGCAACCAAAATCAATGAAAAATGAATAATGAATAGTGAATAATTGAGGGCGGGACACCCGCACCCGATTCATAAATTGATAAATGAAACCAAATCAAATATAACAGGAGAAACGAACCATGGCTTTAGACAGAGACTTACAATCCATTCAAGAAGTAAGAGATTTGATTGCAAACGCCAAGAAAGCGCAGCAGGTGCTTGCCACCTATTCGCAGGATAAGGTCGACAAACTCATCTGCGAAATTGCAAAAGCCTGCGCTGCCGAGTCCGAGCGCCTTGCCAAAATGGCAGTGGAAGAAACGGGCTTTGGCGTATGGCAGGATAAGGTGCTCAAAAACCTTTTGGGCAGCACCATTACTTATGACTACTGCAAGGATATGAAGACCGTCGGCATCATCAAAGAGTGCGAAGACTGCGGTCTGATGGAAGTCGGTGTGCCGATGGGTATTGTGGCGGCATTAATCCCCTCCACCAACCCCACCTCGACCACGATGTATAAATCCATCATATCCATTAAGGCGGGCAACGCCATTATCATCAGCCCCCACCCGAATGCAAAGGGCTGTATTCTCGAAACAGTCAAAATTATTCGCAATACCATCGAGAAAATGGGCGCCCCGGCAGACATCGTGCAGTCTATTTCTTTAACAACAATTGATGCGACCAATACCCTCTTGAAGAGCCGCGACATCGGTGTCATTCTTGCCACCGGCGGTGAAGCGATGGTTAGAGCTGCCTACTCCTCGGGCAACCCCGCCATCGGTGTCGGCCCCGGTAACGGCCCCGCTTATATCGAAAGAACTGCGGATATTCCGCTTGCCGTAAAGAGAATTTTCGACTCCAAGACCTTTGATAACGGTACCATCTGCGCTTCCGAGCAGAGCATTGTGACCGAAAAGTGCATCAAAGACCAGGTGGTCGAAGAAGTCAAAAAACAGGGCGGCTATTTCTTAAATGCCGAGGAAACCAAAAAGCTTTCCGGTTTCATTCTGCGCGCCAACGGCACAATGAACCCGAAGATTGTCGGTAAGAGTGCAAAAGTCATTGCCGATATGGCGGGCTTCTCCATTCCCGAAGGCACCCGCGTGCTCGTTTCCGAGCAGACAACGGTCGCCAAAGACAATCCCTACTCCCGCGAAAAACTGTGCCCGATTTTGGCATTCTACACAGAGCCTTCTTGGGAAGCGGCTTGCGAGAGATGTATGCAGATTTTATATAACGAGGGGGTCGGTCACACTATGACCATCCACTCGCGCGACAAGAATGTCATTAAAGAGTTTGCGCTCAAAAAGCCGGTTTCGAGACTGCTTGTCAACACCCCCGGCGCTCTGGGCGGAACAGGTGCCACCACCGCGCTCGCTCCCGCACTGACTTTGGGCTGCGGTGCTGTCGGCGGCAGCGCTACGAGCGACAATATCACCCCGCTCAATCTCATCAACATTCGCCGCGTGGCTTACGGTATTAAAGAATTGGAAGAAGTCAGAGGCAGCAACCCCGCTCCCGCGAAAACTTCCGGCTATACCCCCACCCCTTCGGCAACTATCCCCAAAACAACGCGTGACGGTGTTTACGGTTCTCACTTTAACGAGCAAATCAATGCGGGCTATGATGAAATCATCAAGCAATCGCGCACACACTCCAAAAAGGCGTGCCCGGTTCCCGCGCCGACTGCCTTTGTGAGCACTGCAGCCGCACCCGCACCCGCATCCTCGGCTGTCAGCCCCTCGGATGTGGAAGCAATCACAAAAGAAATCTTAAAGAGATTAGGAAAATAACAGTATTCTGAAAACTGAAAACTGAAAACTGAACACTGTTCGTGAAACGAACTTCGGTTGTCAAAGTCTTTTTAGACTTTTTGAAAATAAAAAACATTTTTAGGAGGAAAAACTCATGGCAACATTACAAGCACTTGGAATGGTAGAAACAAAAGGTTTGGTTGGTTCTATTGAAGCAGCCGATGCTATGGTCAAAGCAGCAAACGTTAACCTTATCGGTAAGGTTCACGTTGGCGGCGGTCTTGTGACCGTTATGGTAAGAGGCGATGTCGGTGCTGTTAAGGCAGCAACGGATGCAGGCGCAGCAGCCGCTTCTAAAGTGGGCGAGCTCGTCTCCGTTCACGTTATTCCGCGCCCCCACGGCGAAGTGGAATACATCCTTCCGTCGCTTGACAACTGCGATAAGAACTAAATTAAGGCAAAATTAATTCAGACCATTTTTGGCTTTCCAAGGAATCTTTTCACCGAGGCTGCAGAAAAATCCCAAAGGAATACACAAAGTATGCCGTTTGTAATTTTTCCTTGCCTCAATAAAAATCTTCTCTTGGAAAACTGCACACATTTCACAGTGGACACTGTGAAACAAAACCGGTCTAAAATAATTTCGCCGGGGGGCATCATTATGCCTCTAAAACTGGTTTTTATTGTTGAGCATTCATTGCTCAAAAGGCTGAGTTCTAACAAGAATTGCAGTCTATTAGTGCCTGGGCAAAAGGGCTTAAACCTTAACAGGTTTTGTTTGCCTCTTTTTCCCTAATATTGCGTTAAAACGCTTTGTAATGCGTCAGCATTCCTGCACCGTTTTGCCTTATCTTAGTGAAAAATAAGCTAACCAAAACTGCGAAGCACCTCTCACGAAGAAATTTTAGTGATAATTTCTTTGATATTGAGGCAGTTTGGCTGACGCCAAACAACGAAAAATCGGAAAAATTAGCCTAAAAGGGCAAGTGAGAGGCTATTAAGACTTAAGGCCTTTTGCCCTTCCTAAATTTAAAATATAGTCGTTTTGTACACTGTACTTTCGGCAGAAAGGAGTCGCAATGGGTCACAACATCTTAACCGAAGCCGAGCTGCGTTCGGGCACGGTCAGGCGAGAGGGCAAGCGCATTTTTGTTGCTCCCGATACCTACGTTACCGAATTGGCGAAGGAATATATTTCCACGCATGCGCTGGAACTTGTGCAAACCAATACCATTCCCGCAAGTTCTAACGGCGGCAGTTTCGGCAAAGGTGTAATGAGTTATACACCCATTGCCTCCACAGGCGCTGACCGATTTATCGACTATTACAGCGGGAAAGGCTACCGCGAAAAGCCGGAACATATGACACATCTGCGGGGCAACCTCCTGGTGCCCAAAAATGATGCGCGCATCCTCTTTCGCGGCAAGCTCGACTCTTTAGAGGCACTGATTATGCAAACACAAATCACCGCCGAGGAGTGCGGTTACCCTGCAATCGCCGAAGAGCTCGACGAAGTGATGCGCTTTGTGCAAACCATCCTTGCCTGCGAAGTCAAGGACGTACCCCTGCCCGACATTGAACTGTTCGGCATGGATTCCGCGGCATTGCGCTACGCTTCTCATCACTTAAAAGAAGTTTTCGGCATTGAGCACTCCGTTCCGCATTACTCTATGGGGAAAGTCTGCGCGGCGCTCAATTCGCTGCGCGCCTTTGTGCGCGAAACGGAGCTGGCGGCAGCAGCCGCGTTCACACAGGGCACACAGGTCAGCCGCCCCGATATTATCGAGGCACTCAACCGCCTGTCGAGTTGTGTTTACATCCTATTTTGCAAAAAAGTTTCAGGAAAGTATGAAAGAAATGAATGAAAACGAAATCAGGCGCATTGTCGAACAAGTGCTTTCGCAAGTAGGCGAAGGCAAAAAACCGATTCCGATTGAGGCATCGGCGCGACATGTGCACTTGAGCACCGAAGCGGTCGAATTACTTTTCGGCAAAGGTGCCAGGTTAACCAAAAAAAGAGATTTATCACAGCCGGGCGAGTTCTTGAGCGAACAGCGCTTAAAACTTGTTACCGCGAAAGGGGAGCTTGTCAATGTGGCAGTATTGGGTCCCGAAAGAAAAGCGGTGCAGGTAGAGCTCTCCATGACCGATTGCCGGTCGCTCGGTATCAATGCACCTGTAAACCTTTCGGGTGATTTGGCAGGTGCCGGCGATGTATTGCTGGTCAGCCCTCTGGCGTGTTTAGACGCAAAGGGTTCGGTCATTGTCGCCCAAAACCACATTCATATGACCCCGGCGGATGCCGCTTACTACGGTGTGCGCGACGCTCAAAATGTCAGAGTCACGGCAAACACTGCCCGCCCCGTCACCTTTGATAAGGTGACTATCCGCGTCAGCGACAAATTCGCGCTGGCGATGCATATTGACTTTGACGAAGCCAATGCCTGCTGCTTAGGCAAAGCAGATACAGGCACCATAGGTTAAAAATTGCCTATATATTTTAATCAATTATAGTAGGAGTACGATGGAACAATCTTACGAAGCCTTAGTGGAGCGCATTACCCAAGAAGTGGTGCGCCACTTGCAAGAAAACACCGACTTGTCGCTCGGTACCAAACCGGTCGCCCTGCTCGCAGGTGCAAAAGACGCGGTGCCGGCATTTGCCAAAGAGCGCTATGCCTTTGCGGATATGAGCACTTATGCGGGCGATATTGCCCCGTTTGAAGCTGTCTTTATTGCTTCGCTCTCGTTAGCGGAGTTGGCGGACTGCGCCCTGGGCAGAGATGCTTTGCCGCTTCCCTGTGCAGTGGCAAAAGCGATTTTAAGCGGCAAAGAAGTTTACCTGATGGAAGCGGGGCTGCCCTATAAAGCCTACAAGCGCACCGTCACCAACCGCAATTTTTACAATATGCTCGAGGGCTATGTCAATACTCTGCGCGGTTTCGGTGTCAAAATTGTCAAAGAGCAGTGGCAGGGCAACAACTTAGAGCGGCAGGCGATTGAAGATAATACTGCCGATAAAGTCATCACCGAGCGCACCGCAAGAGAACTGTGTGAAAGCTGCACCACCGGTGTGGTTCATCTGCGCTGCGGCACGGTCATTACCCCCTCGGCAAAAGATGTGTTTAATCATTCCGAAATAAAAGTTGAATTTGTTGATTAGGAGAAAACCCTATGATAATTTGTAAAGTAAAAGGCCATGTTTGGGCAACCAAAAAGGAAGATACTTTGGTCGGTCTCAAGCTGATGGTCGTGCAAGAACTCAAAGACGGCAGGGCTGTCGGCGGCGACTTTGTCGCGGCGGATGTAGTCAGTGCCGGTGTCGGGGACAGAGTGCTCGTTGTTAACGGGTCTACCGCAAGGCGCGCCCTCGGCAGAGATGAGATTGCGATTGACAGCACCATTGTCGGTGTCATTGACTCGTTGGAAGTCGACAGAGAAAAATCGCAAAACAAATAATTAAGCAGGTGAAAAAATGAGTTTAACCGATAAAATTTTCCAAGCCGGTATTGTAGGCTGCGGCGGTGCGGGCTTCCCCACCCACGTCAAGTACAATGCCAAGCCGGAGCATTTGATTATCAATGCGGCGGAATGTGAGCCGCTTTTGAGAACAGACCGCTATGTGATGTGCAACTTTGCGCCCTCTATCATCGACGGCTGTGAAGCGGCACTCAAGCACCTCGGTGCCAAGGATTGCACGATTGCGCTCAAAAGTGCCTACAAAGAAGAAATCGCCGCGCTCGAAAGCGCTATTCAAGCCAAGAAAAGCAAAGTGAAGCTGCACACCTTCCCCTCTTTCTACCCGGCGGGTGACGAGCAGGTGATGGTGTATGAGGTCACCGGCAAGGTGGTACCTCCCGCGGCAATTCCGCTCGAAGTCGGCTGTGTGGTTTCCAATGTGGCAACCATTTTAGCGATTTCGGATGCTGTTTCGGATAAACCCTTTACACATAAATACTTAACCATGACCGGTGAGGTTGCCAACCCGACTGTGCTGCATGTGCCTCTGGGTACTTCCTTTGCGGATTGTTTGGCAGCAGCAGGCGGCGCCAATATCGAAGACTACTTTGTCATTAGCGGCGGACCGATGATGGGCAAGCCCCTCACCAAAGAAGAGGCACTGCAAACAGCAGTGACCAAAACCACTTCGGGCTATATCTTGCTGCCCAAGGATTCCAGGTTACCGAGCCTGCACCAAACCCCGGTGGAGCACACCATCAACCGCGCCAAGGCGGCTTGTATTCAGTGCACCTACTGCACAGAGCTCTGCCCGCGCCATATGCTCGGCCACCCGCTGCAGCCGCATAAGATTATGCGCAAAATTGCCTGCGGTTCGGTCGAAGCGGTTGCAGAAGACCCCGAAGCACTCAATGCACTGTTGTGCTGCGAATGCGGCGTGTGTGAACTCTTTGCCTGCCCGATGGGCTTGCAACCGCGCAAGGTCAACGCCCTCGTTAAGCAGGAATTGGGCAAACGCGGTATCCGCTACCCGAAGAAAGAGCAGGAATATACCACCGATGAAAGCCGCGAATACAGAAAAATCCCCACCAAGCGCGCTGCCAATCGCGCCGGTGCCGGAAAATACTATGACTACGAAATTAAGACATGCCAAGCGCTTGAACCTAAATGTGTAAGCATCCCCGTGCGGCAGCATATCGGTGCACCGAGCGAAGCGGTGGTTAGCGAAGGCGATACCGTCACCTGCGGGCAGCTCATTGCCAAATGCCCCGACGGCAGCCTCGGCGCCAATATCCACGCCTCGATTGACGGTAGGGTGACAAGCGTCGGCAATTCCATTGTCATTGAACGATAACTTAAATGAAGAATGAATAGTGAATAATGAATAATTATGGCAACACTGCGTGTTGCAAAAAAGCTGTGCCGCAGGCGGCACAACCGCTTGCCATAAGCTATTCGCTATCGGCTATTTGCTAATAAAGGTGAAAAAGATGTACGAAACGATTGGATTTTTAGAATTAAACAGTATTGCAAAAGGTGTAGAAGCGGCAGATGCCATTCTCAAAGCAGCCGAAACCGAGTTGTTATTTGCCAGAGCCGGTTGCCCCGGTAAATACTACATTCTCTTTACCGGCGAAGTGGCAGCGGTCAAATCCTCTTTGGAGGCAGGTGCGGCAATCGGTGCCGATCACACGATTGACTCCTGTGTCATCCCCCGCGTGCACCCGCAGGTGATTGCGGCTATCAACTCCGCGGTTACTCCATTGCCCACCAACGCAGTCGGCGTGATGGAATTTTTCAGTGTTACCGCCGCGGTCTACGCTTCCGATGCTGCGGTCAAAGCCGCGGATGTGGACTTGATGGATGTGCGCTTGGGTACCGGTATCGGCGGCAAGAGCTTTGTGGTGCTCACCGGTGAAGTGGCGGCAGTTAAAGCCTCAATTGATGCCGGTGTGAACTGCAAAAACGCCGAGGGTATGGTGGTTTCCGAAGTGGTTATCCCCAACCCGAGACCTGAAATTTTTGATGCATTGATGTAATCAACGCATCAAAAAATGAAGAATGAATAGTGAATAATGAATAATTGGTGGCAAGGCAAAGCCTTGCAATAAAATGTGCCGCAAGCGGCACCACCATATTGTACACATTGCGTAGCAATATATCACTCCCGTAGGGAATATCACTTTTGCGAAGCAAAAATATCACTCATACGCAGTATGAATATCACTGTGAGCGCGAGCGAACTCGCCCGCACCCGATGAAAACCATGCAAGACAGTACTTTTCAAGACAAACAACGAATAATCCAGGAATTTGTACCGGGCAAACAGGTCACCATGGCGCACCTGATTGCAAACCCGGAAGATGACCTGTACAAAAAATTAGGTGTCGTATCCAAAAAACGCGGCGCCCTGGGCATTATGACCATCACCCCGAGTGAAGCCGCGATTATCGGCGCCGATGTGGCGACCAAAGCGGCGGAGGTAGACATTGTCTTTGTTGACCGCTTCTCCGGCTCACTGGTCATTTGCGGCGATGTGGCAAGCGTGGAATCCGCGCTGCGCGCCGTGCTCGATACGCTCAAAAACATCCTCAAATTCACCTCTACGGAGATTACGAGAACCTGATGAAACGCAAAGTAATATTAATCGGCTCGAGCACCTGCGGCAAAACCACCCTGTGCCAGCGCCTGAACGGGCTGACAATTAAATACCACAAAACCCAGACCATCGGGCTGATTAACAATATGATTGATACGCCCGGTGAATACCTGGAAAACCGCAATATGTATAAAGGCATCATTGTCGCAGCGACCGACAGCGACCTGGTGCTCTTTTTGCAGGATGCGACCGATGAGCGCTTTCGCTTTTCCCCCGGGCAGGCGGCATTTTTTATGATGCCGGTTGTCGGCGTAGTCAGTAAAATCGACATCGCGACCGAACAGCAGGTTGCCGATGCGGTGGAAATGCTCGAACTTGCCGGCTGCCAAAAAATCTTTTTAACAAGCTCTGTCACCGGCGAAGGCACCGATGCACTGCTTGACTTTATCGAAAACGCCGATTTGGAAGAATATATGTAAGACGAAAAAAATGAGGCTGACGCAGCGAGTCAGCCTCATTTTTTTATTTAGTCTTGCTTATTTGACTTTTTTCATCGTAAAAGGAACCGGGAATACATCCTCACCGGATTTTTCAGCCGCAACAACCTTTGTGACAACAATCTCATCGGAAGACTTCTTTTCGTAAACAAAATACTCGTTTTCATCGACTGCATGGTTATTATCCTCTGAAAGATAAAAGTGCTCTTTATCTGCCTTAAAATTGCCGGCAAGGTTAGCTTCTTTTAACATCTCTTTCAAGTCAAAGTCTTTCAACTGTTCATCAATGTAATCCTCAAACGAGCCGTCAATATATTTCTCGATTTTAGCGATGATTTCTTCGTCCGAATAATCGCTAAATTCCTCATCCGACTGCCTGAATGCGTTGACCATCGCTTTCTTAAATGCTTCTCTGAATGTCGCTTTCGTTTTCTCCAATGCCGCTTCATTCGGTTTGAAGGTATAGGTGTTGTCTTTATTGACCACAAAATCAAACTCTAATTGGAACTGAAAGTCATCGTCGAAATATTTTTTAGAATCGCCCATGGAATTTTTGATTTGCTCCGTGTAATCGAGTGTTATCTGCCAGTTCCCGTAAAACTTCTTTTCGGGTTTGGCATTGTTTATAAAAATCACTGCCAAAATCGCAATCACGGCAACGGCAATCACACCGCAAACAATACCGATGACCAAACCGGCTTTACTCTTTTTGGGAGCGGGCTGAGACGGCACCGGGTATGCGGGCGCTACCGGCTGCGCATAGGGGTTACCGGGCTGCTGAGCAAACTGATTGACCGGCTGCGGGGCTACAGGGGGCGGAGCGACAGGCGGCTGCTGTGCTGCCTGCTGTTGCGCTTGCTTGGCAGCAATAAAGGCTTCGGTTTTATTAACCGGCTGTGCAGATGAAACAGGCGGCACAGGTGCCGCAGGTTGCACAGGTGCCGCAGGTTGCACAGGTACAGTAGGTTGCACGGGTGCGGCAGGTTGTGCGGGTGCGGCAGGTTGCACGGGTGCGGCGGGTTGCACGGGTGCAGCGGGTTGCACAGGCTGTGCCGCTTCAACCGATTTTTTTACTTCGTCGGGAAACATATCAGGTGTTAATACGGTTGTGCCCTCTTCTTGAACAGGTACACCGGGCTGCGCTAATTGCGCACCGCAATGCGGGCAAAATGTCGCGCCGTTTTCAATCGTTTTTCCACAGTTCTCACAAAACATTGTTTTTTCCTCCAAAAGTTTTCTTTCTTTAAGATTACAGGAAAAGCGCCCTATTTGTCAATCATTTTGGCAATATATTTTGATGACAATTAAAAAATATATAGTTTCGTACAGAAGAAAAGCACCTGCGCGCTGCACAGGTGCCCAGCGTGTCGAAAAACTTGTTTTCGACACGCTGGCAGATGTTGAAAAAGTGAGATGAAATTTGTCAGTCTCTGCGCTGAGGCGTATGTAGATACTCCAAGCAGAGACGAGCAAAAACACAAAATCGCCGTTATATCAGTAAAAAACGGCGATTTTCTAATAGCATATGCTTGTATTGTTCTCTTACTAAACACTATTTAGGAATTGTCGAGAAAAGCGAAAAGTGTTCTGATTTATAAATCCGTGTGGTTTCAGCCACTTTTTCGACAGTCTGAGCACCTGCGCGCTGC
>JAFRJB010000120.1 GCA_017432485.1 Clostridia bacterium | reverse complement strand
GCTTGTAGACAAAGTCATTGTCTACAAGCTGACAGAGGTCGAGAAAGTGAGCTAAAATTTGTCAACTCGAGCGCTGAGGCGTACAAAGGTACTCCAAGCTCGAGTTGGCAAAAACACAAAATCGCCGTAGCTACGGCGATTTTTCTCAAAACAAAAAATTTATAATTAATCATTCTTGATTTATTAATGAATTCTCAAAACACTCAAAAAACAACATAAAGAATAAGACAAGTGTGGTTTTAGCCACTTTGTCGACACTCTGAACGGACGATTTCTCGTCCGTTCTTTCTATTCCAGTATTAGTTATCTTCTTTTTTGCGCTTAATTGTTATCACCGCCGCAGCAGTTGCCGCGAAGGCTATCGCACAGAATACGGCTGCCGTGCTATCGCCGGTGGCAGGGGCAGTGCTACTATGTTGACCTGCTGTCGTAGTGGTTGCCGCCGGAGCAGTTGTCTGCTGAGCAGTCGCCGCATCGGTGCCGGTGGCAGTCGCATCGGTAGCAGTGTCGGTGGCAGTCACATCGGTAGCGCTCTGCTCCGGTGCCTGTGCCTCTTCATCCGCTTCGGGGTCTGCGGGAACCTCTTGGGCGAGAACGCGCACGCTTGCCTGCGCCGCGCCATCGCTAAAGCGCACATTTAAGCTATGCTCGCCTGCCGCGAGGGTGTTCAAAAATGCCTCTTTGAGGGTAAGCACCAGACTGCCTGCGGCAATATCATAGTCCTCCGCACTCAGAGGGACACCATCGAGCTCAATGCCTTCAAAATTATCATAGGTTCTCTCATCTTCCAAACTGCGGTGAATGGTCAAACTGAGGTCTGCGCCGCTTGCGGGATTCCAATCCAATGCGCCGGTATCGGCAACGGTGTATTCCGGCACTGCGGGCAGCACTTCCGTCTTCGTGGCGCTGCATACGGTGCAGGTAAACTCTTTTTCACCCTGTGCGGTGGCAGTCGGCGCTGTGGTAACTGTGCCCTCATTCCAAGTGTGCTGCGCCTTGCTGTCGATAACTTCACAGCGAGAGCACTTGTGCCAGTGATTTGTCTCGTCAGTGACCCATGCGCCGCTAAAGTCGTGACCGCTGGCGGGCACATTGACCGGGGTGCGGGAAATCTCGTAGCTGCAATCGCTGCAGTAAACCACACTCTCATAGTAACCGCCGCCGGTGCAGGTGGGGTCGGTATTGTTTTCGACCACCGGCGCTGCCGGGTTGTGGGCAGTAGAGGTGAAAATCGGGCGGTAGGTGATGGTTGCGTTGTCGGCAGAAAGCGTGCCTTCATCCCAACTCTTAAAGGTATAGGAGTAAGTTTCATCTGCCGCTTTTTGGGGGATTTTGTCTGTTTGGGGCGCTGTGTCGCCATCCAAACAGGCAGCGGTATCCAACTCATTGTCCGCGCTATCGAGCCACACGAGTGTGTAACTCTTCACCCACTGTGCCGCTTCGAAGCAGCGGGCAGGCGCATAGGTGTTATCACCCGGTACGTCCGCGTCACATATCAAAATGGCTCTCCCGGGATTGAGCGCATAGATGCTCTCCATATGTTCTATGAGCTTTTCGGGAAGCGCTACCGAAAAATTGCCGCCGGCATCTGTCGTGCACGATTCTAAAAAAATACGCTTGTTTGATTCAAAACTCAGCTTAACAAATTTGCCGCCAATTGCCGCGCCGCTGCCGGTATCCGTGAGTGTGCCGGAAATCGCCCCCGTGGCGGCGCCGACGGTATCGGCGACATTGAGCTGCAGATTCATCTGCTGTTTTTGCGCAACCACGCGAAACGGCACATCGATAACGCAGCCTTCATATGCCCCGGTGCCGCTATAGGAGAAGCGCAGGGTGTAATCGCCGGGATTCTCCGGCAAGTAAAAATTCACGGTGAAGCGCGAAAAAACACCGCTAATCGTATGAATCAAGCGATAAGGAACCATCGCAGGTGCCTCCACAATGACTGCCGAAACTTCCGAAAGGGCAGCATCTACGTAATTATCATTCTCATCATATAAAACGAAACTGGATTGAATGGCATCATCCTCAAAACTGAAAACGGTCGTACCGTCTTCGTTATATTCAAACCCGTCAAGATAGGTACATTCCAAGTGCGTTTTCGTTTTCTGCGCAGCAAAAACGCTTAAAGGCAGAAGGGTGCTCACTAAAACAAATGCAAGGATTGTTGCGAAGATTTTCTTTTTCATCGTATTCTCTCCTGTTCATTCTTTCTGTTGTCATTATATGAAAAAGCGGAAATAATTTCAATGTTTTTTCTAAAATCACTTGTAAATTAGCAAATAACACTTGCTTTTGCCATAAAATGCAGGTATAATGAAGAGGAAAGCAGGTGAGAAAATGAACCAGCAGCAGATTGCCGACCTGTCGGCAGAGCTTATTATAAAATATTATAACAATGATTATATGCCCTTTTTGCTGGCGATGGATGATGAAGCGCTGTGGTACGGCCCCGCCGAGGGGCAGTTTTTACAGGGGCGCGAAACGATGATTAAAACCTGGCAGGCAGAGGAACACAACCTAACCTTCACCATGGGGAATTTAAAGGTGCGCCACATTGCGGCAAACACCGCCTCTTGCGATGTGATGCTCTCCTACTCGGTGGTCACCCATTACCCTGACGGGCACGACATCTCGGTTTTTCAGCGCCTGCAGTTAAGCTGGTGCGAGCGCAAGCAAACGGACGAGGCGGGCAACACGGTGAAGGTGCCGAAAATCCTGGTCTGCCACATCTCTAACCCCCACGGTTTGCACGAGGATGACACCATCTACGCGACCAACTACTCCCCGGTGTTTTCCGGTGACAAGGCGCTGCTGCAGCGCGGCGAGCGCCTGCACTTTCACGGCACGAACCGCTCGGATTACTTTTTCCTTTCCGACTCTATTATCTGGATAGAGGCAACCGCCGGCGGCAAGCACAGCCTGCTGCACACCGCCGAGGGTGAAATAGAAGTGATTCGCAGTGTTGCCGCGCTCGAAAAGGATTGCGGGCACTTGTTTTTGCGCTGCCACCAAAGCTACTTAATCAACCCGCATTATGTGCGCAAGCTATGCCGCTTCCGCCTGAGCTTGACCGATGGCACCGAGCTGCCCATTCCCGAAAAGAAATACACCGCCTTTCGCGATGCGGTGCAGCAAGTGTTAAAACATTAATTCCTTCTAAAAAGAATGACCAATAGAAAGGGAACACCGATGAAAAAAGTTATCGCAGTGCTTTTACTCTTAAGCCTGCTGCTTTGCAGCGGCTGTGCGCCGCAAAAAGCAGCGACCGATTTTCAAAATACATATGAAATCCCAAAAACTGTATCTTCCTACGCGCGCTTAGATACCGCGCCGAAAACCGATTGGAAGGCGCAGTATATTTGGGATAACAGCGACGGCAGCGAAGAAAATGTGTGGATGTGCCTGCGCAAAACGGTAACTCTTAAAAAAGTGCCGCAGACTTTAAACGCCTCTATCTCTGCCGATTCCAAATACTGCCTCTACATCAACGGCAGGCTGGCGGTCTTTGAAGGCGGGGTCAAGCGCGGCCCCACCGAGAGCGACAGTTACTATGACACTGTCGACATTGCGCCCTACCTCAAGAGGGGCGAAAACCTCATCGCCGCGCTGGTGTGGTACTGGGGCAAAGACAAAAGTTTTTCTTACCAAGACAGCGGCAAAGCCGGCTTCCTGTTTGAAGCGGGGGACATCCTCTCCGACAGCAGCTGGAAGGCGCAGCGCCACACTGCCTACCAAAATAGCGGCAAGCAGCCGAACTACCGCCTGCCGGAGTATAGCATTTACTATGATGCCACCAAAGAACCGGGCGATTGGACAAGTCCCGATTTTGACGACAGCGCCTGGCAAAACGCCACCCCCGGCGGCACCGGCGGCGCTGCTCCTTGGGGCACACTCTACCCGCGCGGCATTCCGCTGCTCAAAGATTACGGGCTTTCGGACTACGAAAATTCTGCCGACTACTGCGGCAAAACCCTGCATTTCGGAAAAACGGTGACCGTGGATATTCCCTATAACGCCCAGTGCACCCCCTACTTTAGAATCAAGGCAAAGGCAGGCAAGAAAATCCAAATCACGACCGAAAACACCTCTATCGGCGCGCCGCGCGACTACTATATCACCAAAGACGGGGAGCAAGAGTTTGAAGCGCTCGGCTGGTTCAACGGCGAGCATATTCGCTACCGCTTCCCCGCGGGCGTGACAATTTTAGCACTCAAATACCGCGAAAGCGGCTACGATACCGCCTTCTCCGGTAATTTCCGCTGCGAAGATACCGCGCTCAATACCCTGTGGCAGAAATCGCTGCGCACGCTCTATGTGACCATGCGCGACAATTACATGGATTGCCCCGACCGCGAGCGCGCCCAGTGGTGGGGCGATGTGACCAACGAAATGGCAATGAGCATGTACAGTTTAGACCCGAGCGCCTACCTGCTCTACCAAAAGGGTGTGCAGTCCATGCTCGGGCATGTGGACCCCGCAACCGATGTGCTGCCGACCGTGGTGCCGATTAGCGATGCCTTCTTCGAACTGCCGGTGCAGCAGTTGGCGGGCATTTGCGGCTTTTGGACCTACTACCTCTATACGGGTGACACAGAGTTTATCCGCACCGTCTACCCCGCGGCAGTGAAGTACTTAAACCTGTGGAGCGTGCAAAGCGATGGGCTGGTAGAACACCGCAGCGGCTCTTGGGACTGGATGGACTGGGGTTCGCGCGAAGACAGCATTGCTATCGAAAACGCCTGGTATTACTACGCCCTGTCGCAGGTCAAAGAGATGGCAGAACTGCTGGGCGAAACCGGCGCTGCCCGGGAAAATGAGGCGGCACTCAAGTCACTCAAAGCAGCCTACCAAAGCCTGTGGACAGAGAGCGGCTACAAGAGCAGTGATGTCAGCAAACCGGATGACCGCGCCAACGCGCTCGCCGTGCTCGCGGGGCTTGCCGATAAAGAGAAATACGACACGATAAAGAAGGTGCTCACCGGCACCAAAAACGCCAGCCCCTATATGGAATACTATGTGCTCGAGGCGCTGTGCGCAATGGGGGAATATGACCTCGCCAGAACCCGCATGACAGAGCGCTACGAGCGCATGATTAAAGAAGATTACTCCACCCTGTGGGAAAAGTGGACAAAAATAGGCGGCACGCTTAACCACGCCTGGTCGGGCGGCCCGCTGGTGATAATGAGCAAGTATTTTGCAGGCGTGCGCCCGCTCGAAGCCGGCTACACGAAGTTTGAAATTGTGCCGCAGCCGGCAGGGCTGACACAAATCAAGTGCACGGTGCCCTCGGTCAAAGGGCATATCACTGTCAAAGAAGCGCAACAAAGCGGCGGCACGTTTGCGCTGAGCGCCGCCATCCCCGCAGGCACCACTGCGCGCATCTATTTGCCCTACCAAAGCGGGCAAAATGTCCGCTGCAGCGGCAGCACCATTTACCAAAGCGGCAAATTCCTCGGCGCACGGGGCATCACTTTTGGCGGTACCGAAGGCGGCTTCATCATCTTTGAGGTCAGCGCCCCGACCGCGCGGCAGGTGGCGTTGGAAACCACCGCCGGATAATTATTTGCACATACAAAAAAGCCTTCTCGGCAGTGCCGAGAAGGCTTTTTAAAATCGTTTTATTGTTCTGCTAACGCCAACTTGAGTGCCTTGCTCAACTGGTCGGGGCAGGAGGTCGGGCGGGGACCGCAGCGAATGCCCTCTAACTTGGCAATCACATCTTCCGCTTTCATCCCGGTAACAAGCTTGCTTACCCCTTGGGTGTTGCCGCTGCAGCCGCCGATAAAGCGGCAGGCGGTAATCACGCCGTTATCATCAATCGATAAATGTATTTCCTGCGAGCAAACGCCGCGCGGTTGAAATCTGTAATCCATACTGCTCCTTACTCGGCAGCCTGCGCCGCCGCCTTTTCCGCCTTTTTCTTTTGGCGCTTGACTTTCGCTTTGTAGCTCAAGAATTCATTGAGATTGGCTTCGGGGGTGGTCACTTCGCCGAGCTTGGAATTGTGAGAAGCAAAGCAGCCGTGGAAATCCGAACCGCCGATTGCCAGTAACTTATGTTTCTTGGCGTACTTGACCATCTGCGCGCTCTGCTCTTCGCTCATAGTCGGGTGCCACGCTTCGACACCGCACAAGCCCTTTTCGACCAGCTCATCGAGCAACTCAATGCTGTCATACAAAAACGGATGCGCCAAAACCGCAATGCCGCCGGCGCTCAAAATTTCTTCGAGCACTTCAAAAACATCGGGGTACTTGACCGGCACGGCAATATTCTTTTCGCCCTTTTCTTTAAAGAGCTGGTTGTAGGTTTCGCCGAACATCCCGTCGGCATAACCGATGTAGTTGAGCGCCTTCATAATATGCTGGCGGTAAATATTGGTGCTGCCCTGGGCGCACTTGGCAATAAATTCCGCTGTAATCGGGTATTTGGCTGTCGCTTTAATGACCATCAGCTTGCCGGCTCTCTTGCGCGCAAGCGAAGTGCGCATGCACAAGCCCTCGAGCCTGTCCGGGTGGTCGGGCATATAGCACAACAGGTGCACTTTGCGGTTTCTCTCATCATCCCAACACGAGAGCTCCACACCGGTAATGACATTAATATTAAAGCGCTTGCCGATAATCGCCGCCCTGACGGTACCCGCCAAGGTATCGTGGTCGGTGATGGCGATGGTATCTACACCGCTCTTTTTGGCAACCTGAATAAGTTCCTCGATACCGAGTGTGCCGTCGGAGAGCATGGTGTGACAATGTAAATCTGCTTTCATATTTCCCCTCTTTTCAAAACCAACGCGGGTGCGGCGCCGGTATGCGCCCACCCGAGGCAGCCTCTGCCTCTGTAACAATCGCTTAAGCCTTTCAAACGGTGAGTAATTATACTCTTTTGCAAAAATCGGCAAAAAAACCGCAGATTAAGCCCAATATAGTTAGATTATATACCTTTCACGAACATTTTTCAAGATATTTGTTGAAAATATATAATATTTTTATAAAAATTTGAAAACGGCGCCAAAATGGGCTATAATAAACAAATTCTCAAACTAAAAATCTGAAGGATTATTGTTATGTTGAAAAAAACAGTAGCGGCACTGCTCGCGCTGTGCCTGCTCTTTTCGCTGAGCGCCTGCTCGAAAAAGCGCGATATCTCGGCTCTGAGCTGCCGCGATGTGGTAGAGGCCTTTCGCAAGGCATACGGCGCTTCTTACGAGCCGAATGTCGCCATTCCCGATGAATTGCTCGGCAACGAGTTTCATTTGAATATCTCCGAAATGGAGGACTACTACGGCGAAATGCCGCAAATCGGTTTGCGGTGTGACCGCATTGTGGTGGTCAAAGCCGACAAGGGTGAAGCCGAAGCGGTCGCCGAGCGCTTAGAGGAAGCCAAAAAAGAGTTTGTAAAGAATACGATGGAATACTCCAACACCATGAAAGTGGACTCCGCGCTCATTCTCACCGAAGGAGACTTTGTGTGCTTCTTTATGCTCGGGGATGACTACGGCGGTGAAAACATCGGCGAAGGCTCGGCAGAAGAAACCGCTTTTTATAAAGAGCAGCAGCAAATCGGCGAACAGTGCTGGCATGATGTGTTCTATGAAAAATAAAGGACTGCAGGCGCAGTCCCTTTATTTTTCAGTTTTCAGTGTTCAGTTTTCAATGTTCAGGCATAGCGAGTTCGGTTTACCGAACTCGCTTTTTTTTCTGTGTTTTCTTGTTTCTCCTGTCATTCCGAGCGAAGCCGAGGAATCTTTTGGTTGTTATCTTTTTCGAAAGATCTCTCCACTACGGTCGAGATGACATATTTCCGGCTTTCGCAGGCTGTTTTCTTTTTTGTTTGTCGGCTTTCCGTTAGCGGTTCGGTTTGCCCGACGGAAATCGAACCCAAACAGCCTCTCGCTTGCTCTTTTTGGCTAATTTTACCGCATTCTCGTTGATTGGCGCCAGCCAAACTGCCTCAATTGCGGCACAATTATCACAAAAAATTCTAACCGAGAGGTGCGAGCAGTTTATATCTGCCTGGTTTTTGTTAAGACAAGGCAAAACGGTGAAGGAATGCTGCCGCATTGCGAGGCGTTTTAACGAAGTATTAGCAGAAAACAGGCGATAGAAACCTGTTCGGGTTCGACTCCCGTCGGGCTTACCGAACTCGCAAAAAAAGTGCCGCAGCGCGGCACTACTGAACACTGAACGCTGAACACTGAACACTATTAAAAAGGGCTGTTGGTTTGACCAACAGCCTGCTTTTTAATATTCTATTACTTGTTCTCCGGCGCCGTAGTTGTCCTCTTGGAGCAACACGCCGATATCCTGCACATTGATGATATAGTCATGATTTAAGTCAAACCGTTCTTCATACAGCTCACTGCTCGAAGAGCAACCGTAAATATTGTTTGCCAGCAGTTCGCTTGCATCAGCAAAGTCAATGATGCCATCGCCATTGACATCACCGACTGCTATGCATAGGTCGCTGAGCAGCGGATTTTCGCTCTCATTGAGATTAACCACACTGTTTGCCGCCACCGTGATATCGGTTACGGTAATGGTCGGGCTGGCGCTGCTCGTAAGTACCAGCCTGTAGGTGCCCGCATCGAGGTTGTCAAAGCGGAATGTGCCGTCATAATAATCCACCTCGCAAGTGTCGACCTGCGTATCACCCTGATACAATGTAGCTGTCACCCGGTGATACAGGTTATCATCATTCAGACAGCCGCAAAGCGCGCCGGTATTCGCGCGGAACCAAAAGTCTTCTTCACTGCTCAAAGCACCGCAACGCGCGCAGGTATAATAATAGGTCACGCCATCCGCACTGTCTGCGCCGCTGCGCTGCGTGTGCGCATTTGCAACCATCAGCGAGAAATCATGCCCGCGTGCGCTGACATAATCGCTGCGGTAACTCTTACCGGTATCGGGGTCGGTGTGTTCGGTGTAACCCCATTCGGTACAGGTCGGTTCGACCACATTCACCGTGCAGCGCGCGTTGATGCCCACTGCAACATCTTGTCTGAATCCTGCGTATTCGATTGTAAAGCTGTTGTCGCCGCCGGGTACCCAGGGGCGGAAGTTTTGCATACTGTAAATATCTACATCTTCCACATCAATCTCTCTGCCGTCCGCCGCTTTCAAAGTCATGGCATCCGCATCAAATACATAGGTAACCTCTTCGTTATCGGTATAAGTGACAACCAGTTTGTCTCCTGTAAAAATCGGCGGGGAGTAGAAATACATGTGTTCCTGCTCAATCCACCTGCCGCCGGTGCACTCATCGATCGCGACGGGCTTTGCCGGCACAAAGGCAATGCCTTTGACCGGGTTCTCCGTAATGGTCACATAGAGCGTGGTGCTCACACCGCAATACTCCACGGTATAGGCATTTTCGCTGCCGAGAACCCAGGGCGTTTCGTATTGTTTTTCAGAAAAATATACTTCGTCGGCATCAATTCTGTCGCCGGCGGCACTTTCGAAGTACCTGTTCTCATTTTCGTCTTGTTTGAGGGTGTAGGCAGTCTCCACATCGTTGTTGTCGGTAATGGTCAACACATCGCCCGGGCGCATGGGCGGCAATTCGTACCAATAGAATTGCCCGTATTCGTTCCAATAGCCGTTGCTGTTTTCAAAGTATACGGGTGCCTTCACCGGCGTATACGCAATGGATTTGACCGGGTTTTCGGTGATGGTGACACCGATGTGATTGGACTCAACCCCATAGTAGCTGACCCAATATTCATTTTGCCCGCCGACTGCCCAGTGCACATTGCGGTCGTGCTCGACATAGAATTCTTCGCTGTTCAACTCATTGCCGGCTTCATCGAAGTACCAGGTGTAGCCGCTTGCTTCATCGTAGCGGAAGGTGTAGGTCGTGACCGTATCATCCGCCGCGGTCACTCTGATGATATCACCAGTGCTGTTGCCCGGGATGTCGTATTCAAAGTAAGGCTGCCCGCTGCTGTCGGTAGTCCAATAGCCATGGGTGTTTTCGACATAGGTTGTCTGCAAAGCAGGGATATATTCCACCGCCTTGACCGGGTTGGCTGCCACTGTCACCGGTATGCTGCAAACCTGCCCGAGGTAAGTGACATAGAATTCATTTTCGCCGCCCAAAGTAAAGGGGGTATTGTACTGCCTGTCGGTAAACTGCAGGTCGTCTTCATCAATCGTTTCCTCCCCGCAGGTGAAATAATATTTCTCTTGCATGTAATCCCACTGCGCGGTAAAGGTTTTGGTCGTATCATCGGGGTAAGTAACAATGAGCGTATCGCCGCTGCGAATTCTTTGGTAGAAATAGTAGAAATAGGGGTTGCCGAGGTCGTCGGTTGTCCAGTAGCCGTCCATCCCCTCGTAGAGAACAATCGACTGCTGCGGCACATAGGAAATCGCCGCCAGCGGACTTGCGACCACACTCACCGGCACCGCCGCCTGCTTACCCATATACTCGACAAAGTAATAATTCTCGTCGCCAAGTGTAAAATGTTCACGGTACTGCTCATCAAAGATATCGAGTTCATCTTCATCAATGACATCGCCGGCTGCCGATTCGAAATAGTAATCATAGGTATTTTCATCCCACTGCGCCACATAATCGGTGGTGACACCCTCGCCATCGGTCACGCGCAAAATATCGCCGCGCTCAATTTGTGTATACTCATAGCGGAAGAAATCCTGCCCCGCATAGTCGGTTTCCCATTCACCGTCGACTTCATAGTAGCAAACCTTTGCCTGTGCGGGAATATATTCCACTGCCTGCAGCGGGCTCTTAATAATAGAAACGGTAATCGGGTTACTTTCCACTTCAAAGTAGACCACGCGGTAGGTGTTTTCATCACCCAAGCTCCAGCGCCCGGTGCGGGAAAGACTGATGTCATCCTCATGTTCGAGAGGATTTCCCTGACTGTCGGCAAAATAAGAGTCGTGGGTTTGCACATCAATCGTATAGGTGTAGCGCACGGTTTCGCCGCTGTCGGTAAAGGTGACATCGAGCACATCGCCTTCCTCAAAGCCGGGAATGCCGTAGTTATACCACTGCTGCCCCTGGGAATCAGTTTCCCAGTTGCCGCCGGTGTTTTCATATATCACTTTTTCCTGCGCGGGGGTGAACACCACGGCGCTGACCGGGTTCTCCGCCACCGTGACCTGCACAGCGGCTCTCTTGCCGGCATACTCGACATAGAAGTAATTATCACTGCCTACATTGTAGTGGGTTTGGTACTGTTCATCGATAAAACGCACATCGCCGCCGTCAATGATATCGCCGCCGGCGCTCACAAACTCGCGGCAGTCCCGCTGCGTATTCCAGCGTGCGACATAGTCGGTGCTCTCACCCTCATTATCGGTAACGGTGAGCACATCGCCATCCTGTGTTTTCGTGGCGCCGAAGTAGCGGAAATAAGCATCGCCGCCGGCATCGGTTTCCCACTGCCCGTCGGTATTTAAATACACCACTATCGGCTTTTTCGGGGTGTAGGAAAGCGTTATATCCGGTGTGTCGACCGTTACCGAAACCTCACAGCTGTAGCCCGCATAGTGTACGGTGTACGCATTATCGTCACCGACGGTAAAGGGGTTCTCTGCCTGGTCATCCGTAAACTCTATGCCGACCGGACCGATATCAATTCGGTCGGTACCGGCTTCATCGCGAAAATAAAACTGCTGCTCTTGTTCGCTCCAAACGGCTTCATAATAATAATCCACTCCTTCTTTCACGACGATTAGCATATCCCCTGCGCAGACATATTGCAGCGCATAGTGAAAGTAAGGTTGCCCCTGCCCGTCGGTTTTCCACTCACCGTCGGTTTCAAACCGATAGTGCCGTTGCTCACTTGGCATAAAAGAGATAGAATTTACCGCGTTTTTCACAATTTCTAAGCTCGCGGTTGCTTCTTCCCCTTCCAGTTCAACGGTATACTCGTGATGATTATCCTCGCCATCCATATAAAACCATCTATCGCCGTCATCCTGAGCGGAAGTTATATGCAATTCATCAATCGTAATAACATCGCCGTTTTCGGCGCGAAACTCCAGTTCACCCGTTTGCCCGTTACGCACACAGGTGTAATCGGTATCATTGTTATCAAAAGCGGTAATGCGCACAATATCTCCCGGCACAAAGCGAATGTCGTAGATATATTCATCGGGATTATCTTCGTTATAGTGCCCACCCGTATGTTCTAAATATTTTGTTATTTTGGGTAAGAACTCAAAATATTTTATTTCGCGCGCAAATACCTGCAGCGGCAACACGCTGCACAGCAATACGACGCTTAAAACTAATGCGAGAACTTTTTTCATCACGGTTCACTCCTCAATGTGAGTATTTCTTATATTTAAAGATTATCATTTTTATACTATGAAGTCAAGTAATTGACAGCGGCAGGCAGATTATTTATACTAAATAGGTAGTCTGCTTAAAAAGGAGAAAGGCATTTATGCCGCAAGCAAGCATTACGCTTTCCGAACATTTTAGTTATAAAAAACTGTTGCGCTTCACTGTGCCGAGTGTGGCGATGATGCTTTTTACCTCCATTTACTATATTGTAGACGGCTTTTTTATTTCCAACTTTGTCGGCGCCACGCCTTTTGCCGCGGTCAATTTAATCATGCCTTTTATCATGATTTTCGATGCGGTGGGCTTTATGATCGGCGCCGGCGGCACGGCGCTCGTTTCCAAAACACTCGGCGAAGGCAATCACAAAAAAGCCAACGAAATTTTCTCGCTGCTCATTTATCTCTTAGTTGCCAACGGCGCGGTGTTCAGTGTCGTTTCCATTGTGTTCATGGAGCAGGTGGCGCGCCTGCTTGGTGCCGATGCACAAATGCTGCCGCACTGTGTGGTTTACGGCAAATATGTCATGGCAGGGTTAATCCCCTTTGCCCTGCAGTCGGCGTTTCAGAGTTTTTCCGTCACTGCCGAGCGCCCCAAAATGGGGTTTTATATTACCCTCGCGGCAGGTGTGACCAATATGGTGCTCGATGCGCTCTTTATGGGCGTTTTCGGCTGGGGCGTGGAGGGCGCCGGGCTTGCGACAATGCTCAGCCAATGTGTGGGCGGTTTTGTGCCGATGGTTTACTTTCTTGCGCCCAACAAAAGCCTGTTACGCCTTGGCAAAACGCATTGGGACGGGCGCGCCGTCCTCAAAGCCTGCACCAACGGCGCTTCGGAATTTGTGACCAACATCTCCTTCCCCCTGGTCAATATGCTCTACAATTTTCAGCTGATGAAATTGGCAGGCGAAAAAGGCGTTGCCGCCTTCGGGGTGCTGATGTATACCGCATTTATCTTTGTGGCAATCTTTATCGGCTACTCGATTGGCAGTGCGCCGCTGTTCGGCTACAATCTCGGCGCCAAAAACCGCAACGAGCTGCACAACCTCTTCAAAAAAAGTATGGTCATTGTCGGTACCACCTGCGTGGTGCTGACGGCGCTTGCGATTTTGGGCGCCTACCCGATTTGCAAGCTGTATGTGGGCTATGATGCAGAGCTGCTTGCGCTTTCGCACCGCGCGTATAAGATTTTTTCGGTATCGCTCTTGTGCTGCGGCTTTAACATTTTCGCTTCCGCCTTCTTTACGGCGCTTAATAACGGCCGCGTTTCCGCCGCCATTTCTTTTAGCCGCACGCTGCTCTTTCAACTCATTGCCATTTTCACCCTGCCGCTGCTAATGGGGGTAGACGGTGTTTGGTTTGCCAACGATGTGGCGGAACTGGCAGCGCTGGCGGTGAGCATCACTTTCTTTGTCACACAGCGCAAAAAATACGGGTATTGACAAATAAGGCTTGTCGAGCTGTTGGCTCGACAAGCCTTACCTGAGCAGTCAGCGGTCAGCGGTTAGCAGTTAGCGAATGGTGGCGTTGCTACGCAACGCATTTAAATCGGGTGCGAGCGCTCCCTGTTAGGGAGACGTCACGCAGTGACAGAGGGTCTGGCGTGCGCTCCAAGCATCCCGCCCTCGGCTGGCTGCCGACTGCTGAGCGTTAGCGCGACAAATCCTTATTATCAAAAAGTAGAAGTAACCCCGGCAGTGGTCAAACACCTCATTGAAATAAGGCGAAAAAATCGGATTGGATGTCCAATCCGATTTTTCATTATAAGATTTTTTCCGCTACACCGTATGTGTTCTCCAGCAACATTTGCGAAAGGTCTGAAATATCAACCGTATTGTCACCGGTGATGTCATAAACAAGATACTCGTCATCGCTCAAAGAATCGTTGCCGTAAACGGAAAGAAATGCTGAAACATCAGCGAAATCAATAATCCCGTCCAAATTAAAATCTCCCATCGGCGGCGCAGCGCTTTGTTGAATTTCATTATCTTTCAATTCCAAAGAATCAACCTGCTCCTGCACCAAAGCAGAAATACCATATAAGGGTTTGACATAAATATCATAAGCGCCTTGCCGAATATATCCGTTCAATAAGAATACACCGTCCATAGATTCAAAAGTATAAATATCCTTATCATTTTTAAGAATCAATGTGGAAGGCTTTCCAAAAGGCAGATCGACAGAATAAATGCTATTGATATTATAGTAAGAAGAACTACCGTTAATATCAACAAATTCTCTGCCGTATTTTTGCGCATACTCTTTTGTGGTCGACTCAAACTGTGCACAAAGCACTGTGTTCGGCGCAAAAGTGTTTTCACTATCATCAATTACACATTGATAATTATGAACAATTACTTTGCTCACACCGGAACAGTTATAAAAGCTGTTTTTGCCGATAGTTGTAACACCTTCATCAATTTCCACAACAGCATTTTTCGCATACCTGCAGGGTCCGAAAACGCCTGCTATTGTCAAAAAGGAAATCTCAATCGCATAATTGATTGTTGGCATTTGACCGTCTGTTCCGGCGGTAATATGTACTTTTTCTATTGCTTCATCCCCATAGAAAGCATACGTATAATACACTGCCGATGCCGGCACCTGCACGGTAGTCAAACTCGCACAATTGTAAAAACTCCGATTGCCTATATAAGTGACACTGTCGGGAACGACAAGTTCTCTTAAAGCACTGCATTCATAAAAGGCATAAATCCCGATTTTTTCCAATGACTCAGGCAGGCGGACTCCTTCAACTGCCGCTGCACCGTAGAAGGCATAGGCACCGATAGAGGTGATGCCTTCCCCAACTTCTATTGCAGCAGTCTGTGACAACACATCTGCCCAAGGGGCAGTCCCTTTCGTATAATCAGGCATTTCTCCATTGCCGGAAATACGCAGCAATCCGCTTTCCTTCTCCCACTGCCAGTGCATGCCATCCTGTTCACCCTGTGCACTGTCATTCAACTCCAGCGCGGCAATCGCTGCTTCCAAAGCTCTAGCGGCTTCATCAACCGCCGACTGCTGAGTAAGAGTGTCCAAGTCATCCTTATGTGCAAGGTACACGGTGTTTAGATTGTCGTAACTGTCTTGTGTGAAGTAGTTCTTTTGCAGTTTTTCGGCAGCCTTCTGCAGAGCTGCTTCTAAAGCAGTGCCCTCTAACCTCGGAAGTTCTCTCATGTCCTCAACTTTGCAACGAGAGCAAATATACAAATCAGATCCGGCAGTGTTGCAAGTAGAATCCCGATGTGAACTCAATTGGTAATCATGCCCTAAGACTGCCGTTTCATTTTTCTTTGTTGTGGCGTTACACCTTGTACAGGTATACAAATCGTAACCTTTTTCTTCGCACTGCGGATCAATAGTTTGTGTGAATTCAAAATTATGTCCGAGCATCCAAATATATGTGTTTTTCGTATTGTTGCAAATAGAACAAGTAAATGTTTTTGTTCCAAAACCTGTGCAAGTAGGCTCTTTTGTGACAACACCTTCATCCCAATGATGTACTTCATACTCTACATCAACAGTGCCTTCATAAGCACCGGTGCCGTTAATCGTAACGGTATAGTAGCCTCCTTCGGTGGCATACCATTCACCGCTCAAGTAATAATCCACTCCCGGGGTAAGTGTTTTTTCTCCCATCTTTACCACAGGTTTGACATACTGTTCTTCGCCATTGTAATTCAGTGAGGGCACAGACACATCTGCAAAAGAAATATCTTCCTTTTGCATCGGCAGCATGATATACTCTGCTGCGTTAAAGGTTACTGTAGGTCTGAAGGTTATTTGCGCGCTACCGGTTTCGTCCGATGTCACCTGCGTCACATAAAGCAAATTTGCTTTGCCGAACATATTTTGCGCCTGACTCGATTTTAACACATAAAAATTATAAGTTTCATTCGGAATTAAATTAGAAAAACTCTTACTTTGGTTAAACAGATTATCGAAAGGATTGGATTCCACTGTTGAAAAACCCAATTCGTTTAATGTGCCTGTATTCATATCAATAGAGCTTAAATAACGCAAATAATCGCTGGCGCTTTCCCATTCGCATATAAATTGATAATAGCCTTGTTTCCCCCATCGGAAATCATTCCACTTACCATTGGAGTACTTGTAATAATAATGAATAACATCTTCATTGCCGCCTTCATTATTCGGCTCGCCACCTGCCCAATTAAAATAACTTAGTTCATTTCCAAACACATCTTCCCAAACACCTTCTGATTTTTCTCGCATTCCCAAAAACGCGGTATCACAAGATAAGCTTTTTATGTAACTATAAACCCTTTCATCCTCTTCTTTTCCATTAATAACCGCCAAATGACCGTTTATGGATTCACAGTAACTTTCTGCTTGTGCAAAATATTCAAAATTCTCATTTATTAACTGATACACATGCCCTTCATACACCAAAACACTTGAAGAAAACGAACCATTTAGAAAATATTGATTCAAAAATTGATCAGAAAGCTTATCGCTAATGATAATAAATGTAGAAATCGGTTTATCTTTCACTTCAAAGCAAAGACTTCCACTGTTCATTTCTCCTTTATAAGCATATATCGTGTGTGCACCGGAACGGATATACTCATCAAAAATACCGCTGTCATTAACAAGGTATTGTATGCCATCTATCTCAACAACCGCACCACTTACCGGTTGCATATTGGCATCCACTATATGAAACTGCGTACGGCACTTTATATGAGGACAAATACCGATTCCAGCCTCGTTAAAATCTATTGAATAATAACAATCAAATGATTTGGTGCGCCACGAAGCAATGTTAAAGGTATATGACAATTTTTTATTGTTCACAAAAGAAAACTTGATATCTAAGCTTCCTTTAAAAAACACTTCACCTTTTAAACATGCTGCGCACTCATGTATTATCCCGTTATTTGAATCAATATGCTGTGTGTCCGTAACCGAAATTTCCAGCCCCGCTGTAATATCCACTGCACCTTTTACTACAGAGCCTAATAAGCCGATAGATATTTCAAAATCGAAACCTGCAAAAAATACGCCGGCTATTTTTACTTCTGCGTTCAAAACAGGAGAACTGGTCAAATTTAGATTATTCCCATTTACCCTTGCAAAGCCGACATTTCCGGTTATGGAAAAATCAACGGTAATCGAAACATCGAATGATGCTACAAATTTGGGCACAAACATAATATAAACACCCGGTAATGGAGAATAGCCAAACTCGCCGAGAGTCTTTTTAAACAGATTCACTTTTGCAGATATTTCTAAACTGATTCCACTGGAATACTCAGCATTTAACTCAATATAGAAATTGGAAAAAGAAAGATAATACTTAAAAAAAACGTTCAACGAAAAACGTAACCCGCCTTTAATCGTCACGTTGGCATTTTCATTTTCTTCGGAATAATTGATTTTTAAATCAACTGTTTTGCTGTAAGTATTACTCCCTTCCCATTCCGGCTTATAAGAGGACAAGGCCGGTGCATCATTGGTTAAAGACACACCATCATCTGCAGCGGATTCATCGTATGTGATTTCATTTTGACTCTGCAAAGAGGAAGTATCAATTTTCACTAAATCAAAGGCTTCTTCTATTTCAAAATCTTTTCCGTAAACAACAAATGTATTGCCCTCCCACTGGATTTTGTCAACTTTAACTATTAACAAATTCTCAGTGTCGATTTTATAATAAAAAATGTCGTCTTCGACAAGACCTTGCAATGTCTCATCAGGATTTTCAAATACAAACCGTAACGCATCATCATCATTCATTACAAGATGGTTTTCATTTGTATTATTTTCTAAGATTTCAATTACATCATCATTAAAAACCATAAAGTTATTACTGGGATTATTGTCCAAATTCAGCACAGATTCTTCACTAAAATCATCCACTGATTTTTCCAGTAATTCCTGCATCTCTTGCGTATAGATGGGTGTTTCATAAGCAGAACAAATCGGCTTTAATGAAGCTGTATCGACCAAAAATGCTTTTAAATAAAAGTATTGTGGCATCGAATCCGTGTCAATTTCTATGACTTTTTTAGTTTCTTCCGAGTCTACAACTTCTTTGCCTGAGCATAGCATTCTCACTTTATTCTCACTATATATAGCAATGAGCAGATAAGCTTTCTGTGTGGTTTGGAACTCAACTGTTGCTCTATTCTCTTCAACTGTAACCGAAAAAATATTATTGCCTTGATTTTCCTCCAGTTTATCTTGTGCTTCGTTTATATCCTTAGCCAACAGTTCTCCCACCGAATTGGTTCCCGCAGCGCGAAAATCATTTTTGAATTCAGCACCTTTTTCGCTTGCCTTTTCCGCTTTTGCGCTGAATGCACTTGCAAAACTGCTTAACAAACAAACCACTAAAACAATACTGAGTACTTTCTTCAATAACTTCATACCAAACTCCTAATCATATGATGTGAATAATTATAGCATACTAAAAAGACTTTATGCAATCCCGAATCCTTATTTCTCACCCTTTTGCGCTAAAAGTATATACTATTAGGGTAGAGAATTAGCGCAAAATTCTACCCGCTTCTCGCCATTTTTGCAAGTAAACATAAATTTACTTGCATTTTTTGACAAAATGTAGTATCATTTACCCTACATGCTTTTATAAAATGAGAGAAAGAGAGAAGAAATATTCATGGCAAAGTATGTTGAAATGAATCAAGACCAATTACAGGCAGAGCACGACCGCCTGCTTGCAAAATATGAAGCGCTCAAAGCCAAGGGCTTGCAATTAGACATGTCCCGCGGCAAGCCGAGCTCCGAGCAGCTCAATCTTTCCGACGATATGCTGACCAACCTGCACTCGATTGACGATGTGTTTTCCGACGGCGGGGTAGACACCCGTAACTACGGTGTGCTTGACGGTTTACCCGAGTGCCGCCGCTTTTTCTCCGACTTGCTCGAAGTGCCGTTTGAAAACATCATCATCGGCGGTAACGCTTCGCTGCGCGTGATGTTTGACTACATCACCCAATGCTTAATGCCCAACCTGCTCGGTCCCGGCTGGATGGCTTCCGGCAAACCGGTCAAATTCCTGTGCCCCTGCCCGGGTTACGACAGGCACTTTGCGATTTTGGAATATTACGGGGTAGAAATGCTCCCGATTGAGATGGAAGACGATGGCCCGAATATCGCGCAGATTACAGAGGCCATTAAAGACCCGCAGGTCAAAGGTATGTTCTGCGTGCCAAAATACTCCAACCCGACCGGCTGCACCTATTCCGATGAAAAGGTCAAGGCGCTCGCCGCCATCAAACCCGCGGCAGAGGATTTCCGCGTGATTTGGGACAATGCCTATTTGGTGCACGATTTGGTCGAACCGGAAGAGGGCGACAAACTGCTCAACATCTTCCCCGAAGCGTTAAAGCACGGCAACGAAGATTTGTTTGTGGAAGTGTGCTCCACCTCAAAGGTGACCTTCTCCGGCGCCGGTATCTCCGCGATTGCGGCAAGCGAAAAGAATATTGCTGCCATTAAGCACAGAATGAGCAAGCAGTTTATTTCCAACGATAAAATCAACCAGCTGCGCCACATCCGCTTCTTGAAGGATGTGCCGACGCTGATGGAGCACATGGCAAAACACCGCGCGATTATGGCACCGAAGTTTGAGGCGGTGCAACAGGCGTTTGAAGAAGGTTTCAGCGAATGCGGCATTGCCCGCTGGACCCACCCCAAGGGCGGCTACTTTATTAACCTGGATGTGCTCGACGGCACCGCCCGGCAAACGGTCAAACTCTGCGCCGAAGCGGGCGTGGTACTGACCGGTGCAGGCGCACCCTTCCCCTACGGTAACGACCCGAAGGACAGTAACATTCGCGTGGCGCCCTCCTTCCCGCCGGTGGAAGAGCTCAAGGTTTGCGCCGAAATTTTAGTGATTTCCGCAAAACTTGCCGCGACTGAAAAATTACTTGAAAAATAATTGTAAACAGTTTAGAATAAAACTACACCAAGGGCGCACGGCGTGTGTGCCCTTTTTGATAGAAGAGGTGAGCGTAAATGTCGATTGATTTTTCTCAAAAAAAAGGCTTTATCTGCGATATGGACGGCGTGATCTACCACGGCAACCAAATCCTGCCCGGTGCGGCGGAATTTATTGAGTGGCTGACCAACGAAAAGAAGGAATACCTGTTTTTAACCAACAATTCCAACTTGACCCCGCGCGAGCTGCACCAAAAGCTCAAGAGAATGGGCTTGGATGTGGGCGAAGAGCATTTCTACACCAGCGCTCTGGCAACCGCACACTTCCTCAAGCGCCAAAAGCCGAATTGCTCGGTCTTTGCCATCGGCGAAGCGGGGCTGCTCAATGCGCTGTATGATGCCGGCATCACGATGAACGATGTCAACCCCGACTATGTGGTAGTCGGCGAGGGAAGAACCTACTCGCTCGATACCCTCACCCAGGCGGTCAACCTGGTCGAAGGCGGCGCCAAACTCATCGGCACCAATGCCGACACCACCGCCAACACCGAAGACGGGATTTACCCCGCCTGCGGCGCAATTATCTCGCCGATTGAAATTGCCACCGGCAAAAAAGCCTACTTCTGCGGCAAACCCAACCCGCTGATGATGCGCACCGGCATTAAATTGCTCGGCTGCCACTCTTCGGAAGCGGTGGTTATCGGCGACAATATGGATACGGACATTATCGCCGGCACCGAAAGCGGTATTGACACCGTGATGGTGCTCACCGGCGTTTCCACTGCCGACACCCCGCAGCTTTACGCTTACCAGCCGACCGAAGTGCTAAACGGTGTGGGCGACATTGTCAACCACCACTCGGTGCAAGACAGCTTTATGTTTCTGAACATGTAAAAAACGGCTTCAACAGCCGTTTTTTTCATATTCAGAAACAGTGTTCAGTGTTCAGTCTGCGCAACTGAAAACTGAAAACTGAAAACTGAAATAATTACACGCTCAGGGAGCCCTGAGCGTGTTGATTTTTTTAGTAGTTTTCTGCGTGAACTTCAAAGAACGCCTGCGGGTGAGCGCACACCGGGCAAATGTCGGGTGCTTTGGTGCCGACCACAATGTGACCGCAGTTGCGGCACTCCCAAATCTTAACTTCGCTCTTTTCAAAGACCTTAGCCGTTTCCACATTCTCTAAGAGCTTCCTGTAGCGCTCCTCGTGCTGCTTTTCAATCGCTGCCACGCCGCGGAATTTTTCGGCAAGTTCGAGGAAACCTTCCTCTTCGGCGGTTTTGGCAAAGCCTTCATACATATCGGTCCACTCGTAGTTTTCGCCTTCAGCGGCAGCCGCTAAATTCTCGGCAGTGCTGCCGATGCCTTCCAACTCTTTGAACCACAGTTTTGCATGCTCTTTTTCATTGTCTGCCGTTTTTAAAAACAGCGCACTGATTTGCTCAAAGCCCTCTTTCTTTGCCTTGGAAGCAAAGTAGGTATACTTGTTTCTCGCTTGGGATTCGCCGGCAAAAGCCGCCAATAAGTTTTGCTCGGTTTTGGTACCTGCATATTTATTTGCCATTGGTTTTTCCTCCTATAATAAGATACCTTCATTGTAAAGCATCTGCGCCGCAAATGCAAGAAAAGTCTGCACTTTGTGCAGACTTTTCACAATTTTTCTGTTGGCTGTTGCCTGTTGCGGCGTTGCCTGACAAATAAGCAAACTTATTTGCTCTTCACACTTGCCATTACGCCTTCGGCAAGCCCTGCCAAACCCTGAATTTCGGAGGGAATGATAATCTTGGTCGCCTGCCCGTCCGCCGCTTTGGCGAAGGCTTCGAGCGCCTTAATGCGCAGCACTGCCTCATTGGCATTCGCTTCATTCAAAAGCTTAATGGCATCCGCCTGTGCGGACTGCACTTTGGCAATCGCCTGTGCTTCGCCTTCCGCTTCGCGGATTTTGGCTTCTTTGACCGCTTCGGCTTTGAGAATGGCCGATTGCTTCTCGGCTTCCGCCTCCAGAATTTTGGACTCTTTGTGCCCTTCTGCCACCAGGATGCGGGATTGTTTCTCGCCCTCTGCGCGCAAAATGGCTTCTCTTCTCTCGCGCTCGGCTTTCATTTGCTTCTCCATCGCGTCTTGAATTTCGCGCGGCGGGATAATGTTTTTAAGCTCCACTCTGTTGACTTTAATGCCCCAGGGGTCGGTCGCTTCATCTAAAATAACACGAATTTTTGCGTTGATGGTGTCTCTCGAGGTCAGCGTAGAGTCAAGCTCCAAATCGCCGATGATGTTGCGCAGTGTCGTTGCCGAGAGGTTCTCAATCGCACTCAAGGGGTGCTCCACACCGTAGCAGTAAAGCTTCGGGTCGGTAATTTGGAAAAATACCACCGTATCAATCTGCATGGTGACATTATCTTTGGTAATCACCGGCTGGGGTTTAAAATCGACCACCTGCTCTTTGAGCGACACTTTTTTTGCGATCCTGTCAATAAAGGGCACTTTTAAGTGTAACCCTGTTTGCCAGGTCATATGATAGGTGCCGAGCCTTTCAATGACATATGCCTTGGATTGCGGCACCACTTTGATATTGGTAAAAATTAATAATGCAAGCACAATAAAAATAAATGCACAAATTAAAACTGTCAGTCCCATAATAATTCTCCTTTTCTTATTCTACAATGAGTTTTACGCCTTCTATGCGTTTGACTGTTACCGTTTGCCCGGTTTCCACCACAGCGCCGCTTGCGCTGCGCGCGCTCCAAACGGCACCCTGCACTTTGACCTGCCCGGTGGCAGCAAGATTATCGATAGTCTCGGTGACCACTGCCCGGGCGCCGATACATCGGTCGGCATTGGTCGACTCGGCTTTGATTTTAAGCCATTTTTTCACAAAGGGTCTTGTCAGCAGCAGGCTGATCACGGATACTGCCGCAAAAAGCACAACCTGCACTGTAAAACTCGCGCCGCACAGCGCCGCAATGAGTGCCGCCACGGACCCGAGCACAAACCAAATAGAGACCAGCTGCACGGTCAGCCCCTCAAGAACAGCAAACACCAAAATGGCTGCCGCCCACAAAATGTAAACAGCTGTTTGGCTCATACTCCCACCTCCTCCTTTATATTGTAAGCAATTTTGGCGCACTTTTGCACACCGTTTGCATTTGTCTTTTCAAGTTTTACTGATTATATCACAAGTTCACTTGACTGTCAATAGTTTTCTTGTGATTTTTTCAGAAATTTCACGCCAATACGGCAATGCTTTTTGCGCCGATTTTTGCCCGGCGAAACTTGACAAGCGATGCGGCACGCGCTACAATAAAGCTATCAAAAAAATCTCAACTTAAAGTGAAGTTGAGATTTTGAAGGCGGAGAGAAAGTATAACTATATATTTTAATATTATGTGATATCATAATTCTCTGTTTTTTGTGACAATAACTATTACTGCAAAAGGAGAAACACCATGGCATTTATCAGTGACGCCGCTGCGCAAAGCGGCATCAGCGCTTCGGCAATTCGCTTTTATGACAAGCAGGGTTTACTGCCTGCCCTCTCGCGCTCGAGCGGCGGCACCCGCGTGTTCGGCGCCGAAGAATTGGAGCGCCTGCAGCACATCCATGCATTGAAGCAGGCGGGCTTTTCTATAGAAGAGATTAAGTGGCTGCTCAACTCGCGCGCCCCGGCAGAAAGGAAGTTAAGCTTTGTGGAAGAAAAGCAAGCCCTTTTGCAGGCGGCACTGGAGGTGCTTGCCCAAAAAGAAGCGGCGCTGCGCGCCGCCCTGCCCGCACCGCAGCCGCCAAAGAAAAAAACGGTTGTCAAAATTAAGCCGAAACATTCTAATTAGGCAACAGGGAACAGGCAACAGGCGACAGGCAACAGGCGACAGGGTGGCGGTCTTCGACCGCCGGAATACAATAACGAGCATAAGCGCAAGTTACTGTTCAAAATAAATAAGAAGGCGAGGTCTGCGACCTCGCCTTTAATGATTTCTCAGACAAAGAAATAAACTCTCTGTTGGGAGTCAGAGAGTTTATTAAGGGGGTTATGAAAAAGCACATATATTGCTCTGGATGTCTTTGTTTTACTGTACCTATATTATACCACAAAACAGAAAAAATGGAATAGGTTAAAAGTAGAATAATCGCCCTGTTTTTTATGCACTTTTCACATCTTTGCATATTTTTGCATAAAAATTTTGCAAAACATTGTACAAAACTAATATAGTATTATTTGTCATAGGATTCGCTCATATCCTGCGCGGCAGGTGCTGCTGCTGCAGGGGCGGCGCTTTTTCCCTTATTCCAGGGGAGCACCGCATCCAAGCGCGGCTTGATTTTGATTAAAAGAAGCATAAAGAGCACTTCGACTACAAAATAGATGCCCGCCTGAATGGCGCGGCTGACTGCCAGCGCGCCGATGATGGCAGCCACACTGCTGCCGTATTTGTCAATCCCGTTGATAATGAAATAAAACGATAAGTTTAGTGTATTGAGCACCAGCGCCCCGACCCCTTGGCAAAGGAAGACCGCCAGCACCGCGCGCGGGGCGATCAGTTTCTTGTAGCACAGCAGCCCGATGGTTAAACCCATCAGAGCGCTGACGACGGTAAAGCCGGGAAAATACGCACCGGTCGGCATAATCAGCGCGCTGATTAAATCACCCAGGCCGCCGACTGCCATGCCCCACAGCGGGCCGAGAAATACCCCCGCCAAAATAAGCGGAATAAAACTGAGTTTGTACTGATTGCTCAACAGGTTAATTGCGGTAAACCTGTCGGTCACAAAGTAAAGCGCAATGAGCATCGCGCTAAAGGTGAGCTTGAGTGTATATTCTCTTTTTTTCAAAATGTTTCCTTTCCCCCACAAAAAGAAAAAGGCGGTTCTTCCGCCTTCTGCAATATGGCACAGCTGCGCTGTGCATCGATTAAGCGGGATGCGAAACCTGCACCGCAGTCATACTTTCGTTCGGTTGACAACTCCCCGTTCAGCCGACACTTAACGCACAGGTTTCTACTCTTATTTCTGTAACACACATTGTAGCATAAACACTCAAAAAAAGCAAGACGCGCCTTATTGCGCACCTTGCTTCTGTCTTCTGTACTCTGTTGCCTGTTGCCTGTTGCCTAAAAACGGCAGGCTGTGTGCCTGCCGTTTTTAGTTACTCGGAAAACCGTAGCCGTATTGACTTTGGTTGTTCTGGCTGTTGTTTTGCTGATTGTTGCTGCTTTTGCTGTCGTTGCTCGGCTTATACTCGATAAGCGTAACATCCACCGATTTCTGCTCGCCGTTGCGCGAGTAGGTCACGCTGACTTTATCGCCGACACTGTAGCTGTCAAGCAGCTTGGACAGGGTGGAATAGGAATCAATTTCCTTATCGTCAATCTTCACAATTCTGTCGCCGGCTTTAAGGCCTGCCTTATCGGCGCCTGAGCCGCTGTTGACACTGTATACATAGACACCAAGTTCGGTCACACCGGCGCTGTAAGCGGTCTGCAAATCGGTAATCTCGACAGCGGTGATGCCCAACTGGGCTCTGCCCTTCACATAGCCGTATTCAATAATATCTTCAATCGTTGCTTTGGCAGTGTTAATCGGGATCGCAAAGCCCAAGCCTTCCACTTCTTCGGAAGAATACTTTGCATTGACCACGCCGACAAGCTCGCCTTTGAGGTTAAAGAGCGCGCCGCCGGAGTTGCCGGGGTTAACCGCCGCATCAATTTGAAGAAGTGTCATAGTTGATTTTTCGACAGTAATCTCTCTGTCGGTGGCGGAAATAATACCGGTCGTGACCGAGCCGCCGAGGCTGCCGAGCGGGTTGCCGACAACGATGATTTGCTCGCCGACTGCCACCGCGCTGCTGTCACCGTAGGTGGCGGGGGTTAAATCTTTAGCATCAATCTTCAAAACCGCAATATCGGTCTTTTCATCGGTACCCACAAGTTTTGCGGTATACTCTTTACCGCTCTTGAGGGTAACGGTGATGTCTTGCGCATCGGCAATAACATGGTTGTTGGTGACAACATAACCGTCTTTGGAAATAATCACGCCCGAGCCTGCGCCGGAAGTGACATAATCACCGAAGAAGGAGCCCTTCTGCACATAAGAGGTCTTCACTTCGACCACACTTGCCGCGGTGTTGTTTGCCACGCTCTCAACCGTGTTGGCGGCTTTCGCGGAGCCGGTGGAATCGGTTTCGCTGGAAGTTTTGGTATCGCTCTGGTAAATCACCGCATCACCCGAGCCGCCGGAAACGGACTTGGTCAACTTTGTGCCGACAATACCGCCGCATAAACCGACCACAAACACTGCCGCTAAGCCGAGGGCAATTTTTGCCGCCTTGCCCATTTTCTTTTTGGGTTTTTTGGCGGGCGGTGCCGGCGGTGCGGGCGGCACATTGCCCGCCCTGTACTGCGGCTGCGGTGCATAGGGGCTCTGCTGTGCGGAGGCATTCCATGCAACCGATGAGGTCGGTGCAGAGTAGGGCTTGCCGGCGCTTGCCGGGGCTGCGCCTACTCCACCCGCTCCACTCTGAACGGGAGCCTGCTGCGGATGGCTGTAATCTGTTTGCCCATATGCTTTAGGAGAATTTTCTGTAGGAATGCTTTGTGCTTTTTCATCCGCCTTAAAAACTTCGTTTGCCTCCCCGCTTTGAGTGCTGTTATCAAAAGCCGATGTTGTTTCGGCAGTAACAGGTGTGTTAGCTGCGGGCGCTTGTACCTCTTGCGGCTGCTGCGCCTGATTTTCATCTGTAAAAATATTGTTATCACGAGTATCCATATTCGTTACCTCCTTGGATATGATAGAGGGTTCATTTCCCTGTTCTGCTTCTATCTTACCCCGCTTATCTGAAAACTATGTGAAAACAAGGTGGAAACTGCTTGAAAAATCGAAAGTTTTTTCAAGCAGTTTCCACAGTCAGGCAACAGGCAACAGGGAACAGGGAACAGAAAAACAGTGCCGCAAGCGGCACTGTTTGAATGGTTTTAATATTGTTCTTATTTCCCTAATGCTTCTTCGACTGCCACGGCACATGCCACGGTTGCACCGACCATCGGGTTATTACCCATGCCGATTAAGCCCATCATTTCCACATGTGCGGGAACGGAAGAGGAACCTGCGAACTGGGCATCAGAGTGCATTCTGCCCATGGTATCGGTCATGCCGTAGGAAGCGGGGCCTGCTGCCATGTTGTCCGGGTGCAGGGTTCTGCCGGTGCCGCCGCCGGAAGCGACAGAGAAGTACTTCTTGCCCTTTTCCACACATTCCTTCTTGTAGGTACCTGCAACGGGGTGCTGGAATCTGGTCGGGTTGGTGGAGTTACCGGTGATGGAGACATCCACGCCTTCCTTCCACATAATGGCAACGCCTTCTGTTACGTCGTTTGCGCCGTAGCAGTTGACCTTGGCGCGCAAGCCGGTGGAATATGCCTTGCGGAATACTTCCTCCACCTCGCCGGTGTAGTAATTCATCTTGGTTTCCACATAGGTAAAACCGTTGATTCTGGCGATAATCTGCGCCGCATCTTTACCAAGACCGTTGAGGATAACTCTCAGGGGCTTTTGGCGCACTTTGTTTGCCTTCTCTGCAATACCGATAGCACCTTCCGCCGCTGCGAAAGACTCGTGACCTGCTAAGAATGCAAAGCACTCGGTGTCATCTTCCAAAAGCATTTTGCCGAGGTTGCCGTGGCCGAGACCTACTTTTCTCTGGTCGGCAACGGAACCGGGGATGCAGAAAGCCTGCAAGCCTTCGCCGATAGCCGCTGCAGCATCTGCCGCGCGGGCAGCGCCCTTCTTGACAGCGATGGCACAGCCGACGGTGTATGCCCACTTGGCGTTTTCAAAACAGATGGGCTGAATCCCCTCTGTGATTTTGTAGGGGTCAAAACCCTTTGCTTGGCAGATTTCTCTACACTCTTCGATTGATTTTATATCGTACTTTTCGAGAACAGCAAGGATTTGCTTTTCTCTTCTTTCATATGATTCAAATAAAGCCATTGTCAAATCCTCCTATCTCTTACTCTTTTCTCGGGTCGATCAGTCTTGCTGCGTCGCCGACTCTGCCGTACTGACCCGATGCCTTTTCCATAGCAACATTCGCATCGTCACCTGCTTTGATGAAGTCCATCATCTTGCCGAAGTTGATGTACTTGTAGCCGATGATTTCATCGTCTTCATTGAGCGCAATTTTGGTGATATAGCCTTCTGCCATTTCCAAATAGCGCGGGCCCTTTTCGAGCGTGCCGTAGAGGGTGCCGACCTGGCTTCTCAAGCCTTTGCCGAGGTCCTCGAGACCGGCGCCGATTGCCAAACCGTCTTCGGAGAAAGCGGACTGGGTTCTGCCGTAAACAATCTGCAAAAACAGCTCTCTCATCGCGGTGTTGATGGCATCGCACACAAGGTCTGTGTTGAGCGCTTCGAGAATGGTTCTGCCGGGCAGAATTTCCGATGCCATCGCTGCGGAATGGGTCATGCCCGAGCAGCCGAGGGTTTCTACCAGTGCTTCCTGAATAATGCCCTCTTTAACATTTAAGGTCAGTTTGCAAGCGCCCTGCTGCGGTGCACACCAGCCCACACCGTGGGTAAAGCCGGAAATGTCGCTGATTTGCTTTGCCTGCACCCACTTGGCTTCTTCCGGAATCGGAGCGGCGCCGTGAGCCACGCCTTGCGCTACGGGGCACATATTTTGTACTTCTTGTGAAATGGTCATAGTCATACTCCTTTCAAGTATTGCAATATATACGCTTTTATTATATAGAATTTCGCCGCGTTTTTCAATAGAAAATCCGAATTAAGCGCGAATTTGAGCTCATATATGGAATTATTTACATTTATGAAAGCGCGCTTTGTGCAAAAACTAAAACTATGACCGATTTAAAAATGCTTTCTCGCCGCTTTTATCCTATGCTGCGCGCTGCACTGCCGCCGGTGCTGCGCTTGGTTTCGGTCGTGCTCTTTTTTTACTTTTGCGCGCGGTATTGGGCGGCGCCTTCGCCGGCGCTGCTGCTCAAGCTCTTGCAGAGCGCTGCCGCTTTTGCACTGACTTTTTTGCCGAAACTGCTGCACTTGGAGAATACCCGCAGTGCCCCGCTGTTTTACATCTTCCTCTTTGCCGCCTGCGTGGCAGGCTCTTTGGGGGAACTGTATGAAAAGTTTACTTTCTACGATGTGGCGGTGCATCTGCTAAGCGGGGTGTTTTTGGCAGTGTTGGCGGCGGATTTGGTGCAAAAAAGCGGCTTACCGCTGCAAAAAAAGCAGTATTTCTTTTTTGCGCTGCTCTTGACCGCCTGCGCCGCGGCGCTGTGGGAGATGTATGAATTTGTCGCCTTTACCGCGCTCAAAAACACCACTCTTGCCGCCCAAAACTTTTTGGCGCAGTTAGGCCTGGCGCCGGCGCAGCAAACTGCCGCGGCGCTGCAAAGCCATATGGAGCTTTCGCTTCATAATGTCAATGCCTTGGTGCAAAATGAATACGATACCTTTTGCGATATTCTCTGCGCGCTCGTTACCGGCGCTCTCACCGCGGGCTTTGTGGCAAAAAAATCAAGGCGTGTGTGACCACACGCCTTTGCTATTTTATTTGCCTTTTAATTCTTTTTGCCTTTCTTTATAGTCGGGCATCACGCTCGCCACCATGTCATAAAAGGCTTTGGAATGGTTTTTGTGCTGGATGTGGCAGAGTTCGTGCACCACCACATAGTCTATCGCGCGCTCGGAAAAGAGCATCAAAAAGCAGGAAAAATTCAGGTTGTTTTTGCCCGAGCAGGAGCCGTAGCGCGTTTTCGCGCGCGTGATGCCGACCTTGCCGGGTGTCACGCCGAGCAGCTGTGCATAGTAATCTACCTTCGGCGGAATCACCTGCGCCGCCTTGGCTTTGAGAAGCCGAATTTCCGCTTCGCTCTCGGGGTACTGCGGCAAATTTTGCTGCCGTTGCCGCGTGCGCTGCAAGGCGCGCGCTATCCAATCTTCATGGGCTTTAACAAACGCTTCTATTTCTTTTTTCGATGTGCGCCGCGGGGCGCGCACCACCACACCGTTTTCGGGGTGCACCTCTAAACACAGTGTTTTTCTGTTAGAATAGACAACGCTGATATCATTCATACTCAAAAGTGTACCATAACCACACGGATAAAGTCAAACCTCAGCCCCAAAAAAAACGTGTGCAGTGAAGTTTTTTCTCATTTCGAGCGTTTGAGCACAAAATCGTCAAGTTTTTTTCAGATTGTTTTCACATTGGCTTTGTATTATAATAGTATCAAACGATGAGGGAGGCACCTGATGAAACTGTTAATTGTGGATGATGAACCCGCCATTCGCCTGTTGGTCAAAAAGTATGCCGATTTTGAAGGCTACGAAAACGACGAAGCGGCAGACGGGATGGAAGCGGTTATTCGCTGCCGCCAAACAGCTTATGATATAGTAATAATGGACGTGATGATGCCGGAGCTTGACGGGTTTTCGGCAGTCAAAGAAATTCGCAAAACTTCCGATGTGCCGGTGATTATGCTTTCTGCCCGCGGCGAAGAGTACGATAAAATTCACGGTTTCGAGCTGGGTATTGATGACTACGTGACCAAGCCCTTCTCCGGTAAAGAGCTGATGATGCGCATTGGCGCCGTGCTTGCCAGAACCGCCCGCCAAGCGGATGACAGCCCGCGCGAGGTTTACGAAAACGGCGGGCTGAAGGTGGACTTTACCGCCCGCAGCGTGACGATTGACGGCAAAGGGGTGGAAATGACACCCAAAGAGTATGATTTGCTCTATTATTTTATACAAAATAAAGGCATTGCCTTAACGCGCGAAAAAATTCTTTCCGCTGTATGGGGCTATGATTTTTACGGCGACGACAGAACGCTTGACACCCACATTAAACTGCTGCGCAAAAGCTTGGGTGATTACCGCGACTGTATTGTGACATTAAGAGGGGTAGGGTACCGCTTTGAAGACTAAGAGAAAAATTTCACTCAAATGGCGCATTTTTGCGGCGCTGACCGGTATTTTAGCGCTCATTCTCGTGCTGCTGTGGCTGTGCCAAACGGTCTTTTTAAACGGCTTTTATAAAACAGTCAAAGTCTATGAAGCCAAAAACGCGGCGCAGGAGATTGCCGCCCACCTCTATGACGATGATATTGAGCTGCAAATCACCGCCGCCTGCACGGCGCACGATATCAGTGTGAAAGTGCTCGACCACTCCTACAACACGGTCTACAATTCCTCCGGCAGGGAACTGCCCTCTTTCTTTAACAGCATTCCCGACAGCGAGCTTTCCGCCTTTTCGGAAAAAGCGCAGGCAAACGGCGGCACCTATTCCGAATACTTTGAAGGCTTTCGCCTCGGCTCGGAGCAGACAAACAAAAAAGGCAGTAAGCCGCGCGCGGATGTGACCTCTTTTATTGTTGCCAGCGTTGTCGCCGACCAAACCGGCGGGTACTACACGGTGGTGGTCAATGCCAATATCACGCCGGTCGACAGTGTGATTACCACGCTGCGCGTGATTTTGATTGTAGTGACGGTTCTCACCGTGCTCGGCGCGCTCATTGCCGCGCTCATCCTCTCGGCAGGGCTGACAAAGCCGCTCAAAAAACTTTCCGAAGAAGCCAAGGAGCTGGCAACCGGCGATTACGAAGTCACCTTTGAGCCCTCCTCGATTAAAGAGGTGGATGAACTTGCCGACAGCCTCAACTACGCTAAAACGGAGCTCGGGAAAATCGACACCCTGCAAAAAGAGCTCGTTGCCAATATCTCTCACGATTTGCGCACGCCGCTGACCCTTATCACCGGCTATGCCGAAGTGATGCGCGACATTCCGGGCGAAGTGACAGAAGAAAACCTGCAGGTGATTATCGATGAATCCAACCGCTTAACGAGCCTGGTTTCCGATGTGCTGGATATTTCCAAATTCTCGGCAGGCGCGCAAAAAATGCAGCCGGAGCCGGTCGACTTGGTCGCAGAGATTAACGGCATTATTCCCCGCTATAATAAACTCATTGAAAGCGACAATTACCACATTATTTTTGAGCACGGTGCGCTGCAAACCGCGCCCGTGACGGCCGACAGCACGGCGCTTTTACAAGTGCTCTATAACTTAATCAACAACGCCGTTTCCTATACGGGTGAAGATAAAACGGTGACCATTCGCCTTGAGGAAGACGGGGAAAATTACACCGTGCATATTCTCGACACCGGCGAAGGCATTCCCGAAGACAAACTGCCCTATATTTGGGACAGGTACTATAAGGTCGACAAAAACCACCGCCGCGCCCAAATGGGCAGCGGGCTCGGGCTCTCCATTGTCAAACAAATTTTGGATGCCCACGGCGCCGCTTACGGCGTGACCTCCACCCTCGGTGAAGGCAGCGACTTTTGGTTCAGCCTTGCTAAAAACAGTGAAAGGGATGCATAGCATCCCTTTCGCTGTTCTTAGTGTTCAGTGTTCAGAGTTCAGTTTTCAGTCGTGCCGCATTGCGGCACATTTAAATGCGCGCACAGCGCGCCACCTTTCATTCCGCATTCCGAATTCACAGTGCCGCCGGCGGCACTGTGAAACGAATAAAAGGATGGGTTGAACCCATCCTTTTTAATCGTTTTTCAAAAGCTGGTACCCGTCTTTGACCCAGCCGATTTTCTTAAATAACAGGTGGAAGAGCAGCGCCAAAACCGCCGGTGCGATGATGTGCATGACCAAAATTTCCACAATAATTTGCCAAGTCGGCATGGTGCCCTTCATCGCATCCCAGGTGCCGAACTGCCCGACAAGACCGCTCGTGCCCATACCGGCACCGACCGGGGTGCACTGCATTTTGAGCACGCAGGTGGAAATCGGACCGAGCACGGCGCCTGCCAAAGTCGGCGCCAGCAGAATTTGCGGGTGCTTCATAATATTGCCGACCTGCAGCATACTGGTGCCGATACCCTGCGAAATGAGCCCGCCGAACTTGTTATCTTTAAAGCTTGCCACAGCAAAGCCTATCATCTGCGCGCTGCAGCCGACCACCGCCGCACCGCCGGCAAGCCCGGAAAGCCCTATCATAATACACAGCGCCGCCGAAGAAATCGGTGCGGTCAGCGCCAAGCCGACCACTACGGCAATAATAATGCCCATCGGCAGCGGGTGCATCTCGGTGGCAAAGTTTAAGAAAGTGCCGATTTCCGTCATTACCCAGGAAATGCCGGGGCCGACAAATTTGCCGACCACGCCGCCGGCGACAATGGTCACTAACGGCACCAAAATAATATCAATCTTTGTTTTGCCCGCAATCAAGCCGCCCAATTCCGCCGCCACGGTTACTGCCACAAAGGCGCCCGCGGGGCCGCCCACAGCATAGGCAAACGCGCCGACTGCCACCGAAGAAAAGATGACCAGCGGCTTATGCTTTAAGCCCCAGGCAATCGCCGCGCCGATGGCGGCACCGATGACCGGGCTCGAAGCGCCCAAAATGGTAATATCCGCGCCCGCCTCGGTTTTACCGATAATAAAGGTGGAAGCGTAGGCAAAGAAACTGCAGTAGGGGATGCGCCCCAATTGCTGCAATATCAAGCCGATAATCAGCGAGGAAAACAGACCCAGCGCCATGGCGGACATGCCGTCAACAAAATAGCGCTTTAAGTATTTTTTCAGTATATTCATTTTTTACTCCATAAAAATGATATTGTAACCATTATACCATTTTTTTGAAATTGCACAAGAGTGTGTTTTTTATTGACTTTACAGTTAAATTCATATATTATATTAAAGTAATTTTATATATGTAGAGGTATAACCGATGAAAAACGATGTCAAAAGTTTTGAAAAAATTGTTGCCCTGTGCAAAAACAGAGGCTTTGTATATCCCGGCAGTGAGATTTACGGCGGGCTTTCCAACACCTGGGACTACGGCCCCTTAGGTGTGGAGCTTAAAGAGAATATCAAGCGCGCCTGGCGCAAAAAGTTTATTCAGGAAAATAAACTCAATGTCGGGCTCGACAGTGCGATTTTAATGAACCCGCAAACCTGGGTTGCCTCCGGTCACCTGGGCGGCTTCTCCGACCCGCTGATGGACTGCTGCGAGTGCAAAACCCGCCACAGAGCGGATGATTTGATTGAAGCGTTTGACGGCACCAGTGTTGCCGGCTGGTCCAACGAGCAGATGATGGACTACATCAAAGAAAAGAACATTCCCTGCCCGGACTGCGGCGCCCACAATTTTACCGACATTCGCCAGTTTAATTTGATGTTTAAAACCTTCCAGGGTGTGACCGAAAACACCAAAAGCGAAATTTACCTGCGCCCCGAAACCGCACAGGGTATCTTTGTTAACTTCGCGAATGTGCAGCGCACCACCCGCAAGAAAATCCCCTTCGGTATCGCGCAGGTCGGTAAATCCTTCCGCAACGAGATTACCCCGGGGAAATTTATCTTCCGCGTGCGCGAATTTGAGCAGATGGAATTGGAATTTTTCTGCGAACCGGGCACCGACCTTGAGTGGTTCGAGTATTGGCGCGCATTCTGCCGCGACTGGCTCTACTCCTTGGGCTTCCAAGAAGAAAACCTGCGCCTGCGCGACCACGACCCGAAAGAGTTGGCATTCTACTCCAAGGCGACAACCGACTTCGAGTACCTCTTCCCCTTCGGTTGGGGTGAACTGTGGGGCATTGCCGACAGAACGGACTATGATTTGGGCAGACATATTGAAACAAGCGGCAAGAGCCTGGAATACTTCGACCAAACCACGGGCGAAAAATATATTCCCTATGTCATTGAGCCTTCGCTCGGTGTAGAAAGGCTGTTCCTTGCCACCGTGACCGAAGCCTACGATGAAGAAGTGGTCAACGAAGAAAAGAACGATGTCAGAGTTGTGCTGCACCTGCACCCGGCACTGGCGCCGTTTAAAGCCTGCGTGCTGCCGCTCTCCAAGAAGCTCAGCGAACCGGCAGGCAAAGTTTTTGAAGAGTTGAGCGCCGACTTTAGTGTGGATTACGACGATGCCGGCTCTATCGGCAAGCGTTACCGCCGCCAAGATGAAATCGGCACCCCGCTTTGCATTACCTACGACTTTGAAAGTGAAGAAGACGGCTGCGTCACGGTGCGCGACCGCGATACCATGGAGCAGGTGCGCCTGCCGATTGCGCAGTTAAAAGAGTACATCAGCGAGAAAGTGAAGTTCTGATATGAGCGAAGGTTTGATGAATTTTTTCAATCGGTTTACGGTTGAACAACTCATTCTTTACGGCAGCGCCATTCTGCTTTCGCTGCTGCTGTTTGCCTTTTGCTTTGTCGGCTTTTGGGGTATTCTCAATAAGGCGGGCGAAAGCGGGTGGAAGGCATTTATTCCTTTCTATAACCTGTATATGTTCGTAAAGCTTGCCGAAATGAAGGGTATCCTCTTTTTGCTGCTGCTTGTGCCGGTGGTCAACCTCGTGTTCGCGTTTATCTGTTACCGAAAAATCGCGGCGCGCTTTGAGAAAGGCATCGGCTTTGCGATCGGGCTGTTTTTGCTGCCGGGCGTATTTTCGCTGATTTTGGGCTTTGGCCCCGCGCAGTGCAAAAACCCCCGCGAAAGTGAAGAAGAACCGTATTATTACTATTACAAACCGAAATTTTAAAAGGGGCTGTGAAAAAACGCAATAGTTTTTAATTGCGTGGCTTCACAGCCTTCGTTTTTTTGATGAAATTTAAATTTTTGAAAATTGAGGATATAACTTCCCCTTACCCCAAAAATGGAGCATGGTTTTCAACATAGAT
>JAFRJB010000119.1 GCA_017432485.1 Clostridia bacterium | reverse complement strand
AAATATAAACTGCTTTGCACTTTCAATGCTTTAGTAGAGTGCAGTTTGGTGCTTTGAAAGCGCCGGTTGGCTTTCGCCAAGCAAGATTGAAAACGCCGAAATGCGCTGTAATAAAGTATTGAAAGCGTGTTTGTGCGATAGAATTATTGCCCGCAACGAAAATGCGGTAGAATTAGACAAAAAGAGCAAGCGAGAGGCTATTTGGGTTCGATTCCCGTCGGGCAAACCGAACCAACAAAAAAACGCAAGACAAGAAAAGCAAAAACCGCTTGCAGGTTCGGTAAACCGAACCGACATAAAACGAGAGAAAAGCAAAGAGAAGTAGAAACACCTTGCGAGTTCGCTTAGGCGAACTTGTGTTTTGTTTTCAGTTTTCAGTTTTCAGCGTTCAGCAGTGCCGCTCGCGGCATATGTAACAGCCGGTTCGGTAAACCGAACCGCTGCAAAATTGAGTGGTAAGAACAGAGACAACACCTTGCGCGTTCGCAAAAGCGAACTCTTTAGCCTATAAGCCTATTGGCATATTAGCGGTTAGCAAGAGATGGCAAGGCAAAGCCTTGCATTAGAAAAGCGGTTCGGTAAACCGAACCGGTGTAAAAAACGAAAAACAAGAAAAACAAAAACCGCTTGCAGGTTCGGTAAACCGAACCGGTGTAAAAAACGAAAAACAAGAAAAGCAAAAAAACCGCTTGCAGGTTCGGTAAACCGAACCGCGGACCGCTGACCGCCGACCGCTGACCGCTGACTGCCGACTAAAAAAAGCGAGTTCGGCAACACTGAACACTGAAAACTGAACACTGTCGCGAAGCGACCTATTTCGTGACAACCGTCATATAAGGATACGGTATTTCAATGCCGTTTTCATCGAGCGCTTTTTTGACCCGGCTATTAATATCATCTTTGACCTTCTCGGTAGGTACTGTGGTTTCGTAGTAAACGGTCACACTCATGACCAGCGCGCTGTCGGCAAAGTCCATAAAATACACCGGCTGGTAATCCTTTTCTCCCGCCTCGTTTGGCAAAAACGGCACGGAGTATTCGCTCTCTTCAACCGCCGCGGCAATGACCGCCTTTGCCTGCTCCACATCGGTCGTGTAGGCAACGGGAAAGCGGAAGTTGACACTGCGGTACGGCGCGCGGTAAGAATAGTTTTTAAGCTGCATAATATTTAAGCGGCTGTTGGGGATCACTTCTTTAATCGTATCAATCGTGTTAATGACCACATGGCGCATGCTCATTTTCTTGACCACGCCGGCGGTGCCATCTTCAAGTTCAATCCGGTCGCCGATATCAAAGGGCTTGTAGATACTGATCATCAGCCCGGCGAGCATATCTTTAATGACATCCTGCGCGGCAAAGGCTGCCACCGCACTTAAGACAGCGGTGCCGCCTAAAAGCGTTTGCCAAACACTGCGCGTGCCGCCCATTGCCGAGAAAGCCAGCAGACCTACAATAATAACAATAAAAACATTAATAAGCTTTTCAAGCAGCTGCAGGTGCAGATTCTTGTGCTTTTCTTTTAAGCGCTTGAAACACTTGCGGTTGATGAAGATGAGTAAAACCATCACCGCAATCGCCACGACAACAATAATGCCGAGGTTGACAAGGCTTTTCCAATCTTTAATCTCAAAATTCATAAGCATTTCCTTACTATCATATGGTTTTATATATTATAATATGATTTATAATAAAATGCAAATACGCTTTTGGCGCGCAGCATTAGACGGCGAGTTCGCAAAAGCGAACCGCAACATTATTAAGATAAGAAACCGAACTCGCAACTGAAAACTGAACCCTGAAAACTGAAAACTGACAAATCGGGATTTTCGCTCGGTGAGCGAAAATCCCGAGTTGTCTATTTCTTCTAATAAACTCCCTTTGATTTTATCACTATTCCTACTACCCTACTGCCGAAAAAAGTGCTACAATATAAGTAACTATATAATCATAAAAAAAGGAGTGACACGATGGAAGTTTTTGATGTAGTCGTTGTCGGTGCCGGTAACGGCGGTTTAGTCGCCGGCGCCTCAGTTGCCAAAGAAGGCTACAAGACCTTAGTGCTTGAAAAGCACAATCTGCCGGGCGGTTGCGCCACGAGCTTTGTGCGCGGCAGGTTTGAGTTTGAAGCCGCACTGCACGAGCTGTGCGAAGATTCGACCGGCTCGGAGTCCGACAGTGCGCGCAAAATACTCGATCGCCTCGATGTGGATATCCCCTTCTTTTACGAGAAGCAGTTATTCCGCGCCATTGCCAAGGGTGAAGATGGCTATGATGTGCGCCTGCGCCCGGGTTACGATGATTTTCTCGACGATATGGAAGCCGCGGTTCCCGGCTGCCGCGAGAGTGTTAAGAAACTGTTTGATTTGATGCCCGTACTCGATGAAGCGCAGGTGTATATGGATCAACCTGTCTTTAACCCCGTGAAGCTGATGACGGATTACGGCGATTTTATCATCACCGCTTCGCACTCGATGGAAGATGTGATGAACCAGTGCGGCATTCCCGCCAAAGCGCAGAGCATCCTGAGCACCTATTGGGGCTACCTCGGCGTGCCGATGGACGATATGAATGCACTGCACTACATGAGTATGGTTGCGGCGTTTATCAAAACCCCGCCTTCCATGCCCTACCACCGCTCGCATGAAATTTCGCTGGCGCTGGTCAAATCCATTCAGGCGTACGGCGGCGAAGTGCGCTTCAACAGCGAAGTGACCAAATTCCTTTACAGCGACAAGGGCGCTGTCATCGGCGTAGAAGTCGGCGGCAACGCGATTTACGCGAAGAAAGTCATTTCCAACATCATTCCCAATAATGTTTGGAACCTTTCCGAGCAGAGCGCTATTCCCAAAAGCGCCGTCAAGCTTGCCAACGCGCGCAAGCTCGGCATGACCTTTGTGACCGTTTACCTGGGGCTGGATGCTTCCGCGGATGAACTCGGCATTGAAGACTACAGTATCTTCATTTCCTCGAGCACCAACTCCCGCCGGCAGTTTAACGAGCGCTTAGACTACGGTATGTATGTGGTCAACTGCTTAAATGTTGCCATTCCCGAAGCGAGCGAACCGGGCACGAGCATGCTCTTCTTCACCATGCCCATTATGCCCGGCGACTTCCCGGAGAACTTAAAACCCGAGGAGTATAAGCGCTATAAAAACGACTTTGCCGAAAAGTATATTAGCGATTATGAAAAGACGATGGGTATTTCCATTCGCGAGCATATTGAAGAAATCGTGGTAGCCACGCCCGCCACCTTTGCGCGCTACCTCGCCACGCCCGACGGCTGCATTTACGGCTACGCCAACGAGCAGTGGGATAATATTGTAGCAAGAACCGTGCTCAAAGATATGGAAAACAAAGTGCCTAATCTTTACTTCTGCGGCGGTCATACCATTCGCGGCGGCGGTTACCCCTCCGCGTATATCACAGGTGCCATGACAGGCGAAGCGGTTGTCAAAGCACTCAAAGGAGGTAAGTAAGATGGAGCAGAAAAACGCATTGAGTAAAAGCGCCATGATGCGCATGGTCAAAGACCGCGTGATGGCAGTCAGAAGTGCCTCTGCCGCACCGGTAAAAGATTTATATACTTACCCCGCCAACAAGCTGGCGCGCGAGATGCACCCGCACGGGCAGTTTTTAAAGATTAAAGAGATTATCGAGCGCGGCAAAGACTTTAAGAGCTTTATCTTTGAGCCGGATGCCGCCAAAGGCACCGAGCAGATTGCGTGGTTCAGCGCCGGTCAGTATCTGGTCGTGGCGGTCAATATCGGCGGTAAGATTTACAACCGCCCCTATTCGATTGCCTCTGCCCCGCGCGCAACACTTAGCGGCGAAATTGAGATTGCCGTCAAGCGTGTAGAGGGCGGCATTGTCTCCGCCTATGTGCTCGACAACTGGAAGGTCGGCGACAGTGTGATTGCTTCCGGCCCGCTGGGCGACTTTACCTATGAGCCGCTTCGTGATGCAAAGCAGGTTATCGGCATTGCCGGCGGCAGCGGCATTACCCCCTTCCGCGCTTTGGCAAAGGCGATTTGCGACGGCGATGAAGATTGCTCGCTGACCCTGCTTTACGGTTCGCGCACATTAAAAGATGCCGTCTTCAGCGATGAATTCGAGCAAATGGCAAAAGAAAATGAGAAAATCAAACTTGTCAATGTGCTTAGCGACGAGAAGAAAAAAGGCTATGAAAACGGCTTTATTGATGCGAAACTCATTCAGAAGTACGCACCCGCAGGCGAAGCCTATTCCATCTTCTTGTGCGGCCCGCAGGCGATGTATGACTTTGCGGATAAAGAGATTGCTTCGCTCGGTCTCAAGCGCAAATATATCCGCCACGAGCTCTTCGGCGAATATTTCCACCCGGAGAAAAACGCCGACTACAGCGGCGATATTAAGGCAAGTTACAAAGTAACCGTGCGTATCGCCGGCAAAGAGAAAACGATTGACTGCGCCGCCGATACCTCGCTTCTCAGAGCGATGGAAGCTGCCGGCATCAACGCCCCGAGCGATTGCCGCTCCGGCCGCTGCGGCTGGTGCCACTCGCAGTTAATTTCAGGTGACGTGTATATCCCCGCAAGTGTAGACGGCAGGCGTGAAGCCGACAAAGAGTTCGGCTACATCCACCCCTGTTGTGCATTTCCGTTAAGTGACATCGTGCTCGAAGTTCCGCCGCTTCCCTACTAAAAAATAAAGGTGTTGAGAAAATTCTCAACACCTTTATTTTTAAAGTTTTCAGTGTTCAGCGTTCAGTTTTCAGTGGTGGTGGCAAGGCAATGCCTTGCATTTTGAAAGCCGGTTCGTTAAAGCGAACCGGCTACAGACAAGAGAATACAGTATACAGAAGAGGATGGCGTTGCCATCCTCTTTTTTTCTGTCAACTGTTAACTACTTCTGTCATCTGTCTGCTATGAGTTGTAAAAGGCACTTTTACAACTGATTAATATACTCGCACGCAGCGAGGGCGGCAATCGTGCCGTCTGCCGCGGCGGTGGTTACCTGGCGGATTTTTTTGGCGCGGCAGTCGCCTGCCACAAAGATGCCGGGTGTTTTGGTCGTGCAGCCTTCGTCTGTCTCGAAGTAGCCGTAGTCATTGAGCGCGGCAATATCTTTAAACGGCTCGTTTTCGGGAATTAAGCCGATGGCGACAAAGAGCCCGTCGCAGGCAATGGTTTCTCTCGTGCCGCTGTCAGTCTTGGTAAATTCCACACCCTTGAGTTCCCCGCCTTCGGCAACGAGCGCTTCGATTTTCACGCCGGTCACGGCCTTGACATTCTCGCGCGCAAAGAGCACCTTTTGCAGGCGTTCTTCGCCGGTAAAGTAGGGCAAATCCTGCAGCATAATGACCTGTTTGCACTTGTCCGCGAGCAAAATCGCTTCCTGCAGTGCGGAGTTGCCGCCGCCTGCCACACAAACGGTCTGCCCCTTGTAAAAATCACCGTCACACACCGCGCAGAAGGAAATGCCCTCGCCGATTAAATCGGTTTCACCGGGAAGCCCCAAGAGCCGGTGCTTGACACCCGTGGCAATAATGACCGCCTTGCATTCAAAGGCGCTCCCCTCTTCGGTGCGCACAATTTTCTTGTCGCCCGCATCTGCAATCGCACAAACGGTTTCAATCTCAATATCGGCGCCCTGCTCCATCATCTGCGAAAACATACTGTCCGCCAGCTCATTGCCGCTAATGGACAGCGAGCCCGGGAAGTTTTCAACCTTCGGGGAATTGGTAATCTGCCCACCGAAGCCGGCTTTTTCAATCACCAAAGCACTTTTGCCGTTTCGAAGCGCATACAGCGCCGCCGTCATGCCGGCAGGACCCCCGCCGACAACAATTATATCATACATATTGTCTCCTTTATATCAACCAATCGTTGTTTAAAAATTGCAAGCAAGTATCGCACATTCCAATGCGGAATGCGGAGTTCGGAACAGTAGCGCGATGCGCTGAGTGATGTTTGCGCAAAGCGCAAGTGATGTTGCGCGGCAATGATGTTTCGGCTTTGCCGAAGTGATGTTTGTGCTATGCACAAGTTGTGGAAGGGGCACCCTTACCCGTTCCGCTGCGCTCAAATTTGTAGGGTTCGGCGCCCTCGACGAACCGCCATTTAAATGCAACACAAAGTGTTGCCACCACAACTCAACATTCAACATTCAACATTACAATGTGCCGCTTGCGGCACACTGAACACTGAACACTGAAAACTGAACACTACAAGTAAATGATGAGCAGAAACCGTTTGGTTTCTGCTCGTACCATTTACTTGTTCATCAACCATCCTTTAATATCGGAAACGCCTCTGAATTTTTCAAATGCTTCGCCGTTCGGGATAACCAAGGTCGGTGCCTGCTTGATGCCGTATTTTCCGACAAGCTCGGGCTGTTCGTCCGCATTGAGCGCGGTGTACTTGATACCTGCTTTATCGAGCAGCGCCGCTGCCGCTTTACAGTTCGGGCAAGTGGCGGTCTTAAAGAGGATGATGCCCTCATCGCCTGCCGCTTGGGCATTTTCCGCGCCCTTGGTCTCGACCATCACCGGTTCATCTACCGGTGCCGGATTCGGACCCCGGTGAGTTAAATGCGACCTGCCGATGTCGTAAACCTTGCGGTCTTTATACTCTTGTGCCTTACCGTCGTTCCAGTTTTGAATCGGTCTGTAGTAGCCGGTGATACGGCTGTTGACTTCGGTCTTCGCACCGCAAATCGGGCAGGTGTACTGCTCGCCGGTGAGGTAGCCGTGGTCTTTACATACCGAGTAAGTCGGCGACATGGTGTAGTAGGGCAGCTTGTAGTTTTCGGCAATCTTTCTGACTAAGTTTGCAGCCGCTTTCCAATCCGGCAGTTTCTCGCCCAGGAAGGCGTGGAACACGGTACCGGAGGTGTAGAGAGTCTGCAAATCGTCTTGAATATCAAGCGCCGAGAAGATATCTTCGGTGAAGCCGACCGGTAAGTGAGAAGAGTTGGTATAGTAGGGTGTGCCGTTCATGTTGGCAGTGATGATATCCGGGAAGTCCTCCTTGTCGTGCTTTGCAAAGCGGTAGGTGGTGGACTCTGCCGGGGTTGCCTCCAAGTTGTAGAGGTCGCCGTACTTCTCCTGGTAGTCGGAGAGGCGCTCTCTCATGTGGTTGAGCACATCGCGCGCAAAGCGCTGCACCTTCTCATCGGTCAAGTCTGCTCTGAGCCAGTTGGCGTTCAAGCCGACTTCGTTCATACCGATTAAGCCGATGGTCGAGAAGTGGTTGGCAAAGGTGCCGAGGTAGCGCTTGGTGTAGGGGTATAAGCCCTGATCAAGCAGAGTGGTGATAACCTTTCTCTTAACACTCAGCGAGCGCGCTGCCAAATCCATCAAGTGGTCTAATCTCTCGTAGAAATCCTGCTCATCTTTTGCCTGGTAAGCAATACGCGGCAGGTTGATGGTCACCACGCCGATGGAACCCGTGGACTCACCGGAGCCGAAGAAACCGCCGCTCTTCTTGCGCAGTTCACGCAAGTCAAGGCGCAGTCTGCAGCACATGGAGCGCACATCGCTCGGTTCCATATCGGAATTGATATAGTTCGAGAAATACGGTGTGCCGTATTTTGCGGTCATTTCGAAGAGAAGCTTGTTGTTCTCGGTTTCGTTCCAGTCAAAATCGCGGGTGATGGAGTAGGTCGGAATCGGGTACTGGAAGCCTCTGCCGTTGGCATCGCCTTCAATCATAATCTCGATAAACGCCTTGTTGACCATATCCATTTCTTTTTGGCACTCGCCATAGGTAAAGTCAACCTCTTTGCCGCCGATAATCGCGGGCAGGTTCTTTAAGTCGTTGGGCACCACCCAGTCGAGGGTGATGTTGGAGAACGGTGCCTGGGTACCCCAGCGAGAGGGTGTATTCACACCGTAAACAAAGGACTGCACGCACTGCTTAACTTCCTTTTGCGAGAGGTTATCAATCTTGACAAAGGGAGCTAAGTACGTATCAAACGAAGAGAATGCCTGCGCGCCTGCCCACTCGTTTTGCATAATACCGAGGAAATTAACCATCTGGTTGCAAAGGGTGGAGAGGTGGTTTGCCGGCGAGGAAGTGATTTTGCCGGGTACGCCGCCGAGGCCTTCCTGGATTAACTGCTTGAGCGACCAGCCTGCGCAGTAGCCCGAAAGCATAGAGAGGTCGTGCAGGTGAATGTCGGCATTTCTGTGCGCTTCCGCGATTTCATCATCGTAAACCTCGCTCAGCCAGTAGTTGGCGGTAATCGCACCGGAGTTGGAAAGAATCAAGCCGCCCACGGAGTAGGTAACGGTGGCGTTCTCTTTCACGCGCCAGTCGTTGATGCGCAAATAATTGTCAACAATATCTTTATAGTTTAATAAAGCGGAATTGATGTTGCGGATTTTTTCGCGCTGCCTTCTGTAAAGAATGTAGGCTTTGGCAACATCGGCATAGCCGGACTCGGAAAGCACTTTTTCCACAGAGTCCTGAATGGCTTCTACGGTAATTTTATCGTCTTGAATTTTATCTTCAAAATCGGCTGTAACGTGCAGCGCGATTAAGTCAATAATACTGGGGTGTGTTTGTCTGCCTTTGGCTTCGAAAGCCCTTGCGATGGCGTTGCTGATTTTTGCAATATCAAACTCGCTGATGCTGCCATCTCTTTTGATAACCTGGTACATAATCTCTCCTTTTTCCTTCAATTTTGTCGTTTTTTTCTCTGTATTTCTCAAAAATAGAGCGCCTCATATCTTGACAGGTGCAAGATGAAAGCGCTGTAGCCTGTGCGGTCATACTTACCGCTGCCGGAGGAGCAATTTTTTACCGCTTTGCTGCTTCGGCACTGTAAGACTCATTCTACCATATGTAGTGGTAAATGTCAATATATTCTAATAAAAAAATTGCAAAACACAAGATATTGTGTTTCATTCTCTCCTTGGGTGTAAAGCAAAACTACTATACAGACAGTGTGTTCACCGTCTGTATAGTAGTTAGTTTTCAGTGTTCAGTTTTCAGTGTTCAGCACAAGGCTACGCCTTGTTTTTGGCTTAATTGCCCGCCAAATCAAGATATAAAACCATCCTTATTTCTGAAAACTGAAGCCTGAAAACTGAAAACTGAGAAAAAAGCATTTAAAAAATGCTTTTTTCTCATTCAACGCCCCTCAACTGCGTATTTTCCACAAACTTCTTCGCCACCTCGGCACAGCGGTACATTTTATCAAACGTGGGCGCGCTCAAATTGCCGTAGGGCACACTCTCGCGGTCGGTAAAGCGCTGCAAAAAGTAGCGCGGTGCGCCGGCAATGAGGGCGCCGATTTCTTCAAAGTCCGCTTCCTCGTGCAGTTCGTCAATGACCGTGGTGCGAAATTCAAAAGCGGTGCTGCCATGCATCAAAAGAGAAATGCTCTCTTTAATCATATCCATATCAATCGTTTCCACACCGCAGGTGAGCGCGTATTTCGCCGGGCTGTTTTTGACATCCATCGCCACGTATTCAACCAAGCCCTCTTTTAAAATGCTTTCGAGCATTGCCGGGTGGTAACCGTTGGTGTCGAGTTTGACCGCGTAACCCTCGGCGCGGATGGCGCGCATAAGTTCCGGCAAGTCTTTGTGCAGGCAGGGTTCGCCGCCGGTGATGGCGACACCCTCCAAAAGCCCTTGGCGGCTACGCAAGAAGCGCAGCAGTTCTTCTTCGTCCATCATCGGCGCTGCCGTGCCGTCAATGAGCTCAAAGTTGTGGCAAAACGGGCAGCGGAAATCACAGCCGCCCAAAAAGACGGTGCACGCTACCCTGCCCGGAAAATCGAGCAATGTCATTTTTTGTAATCCGTGTAGTTTCATTTTTTTCCTCACTTTGTTCGGCAAATAAGGAATTTGTCGCGCTCTCCGAGCGCGCAAATCCTTATTTGAAGTAATAAGTAAAAAGGAATAGTGAATAAGTGTGGGAGGGCTCTGCCCTCACCCGATTTTAACATGCGGCAAACGCCGCACCAAAAGGAATTGAGCGAAGCGGAACGAGTGCGAGTGTCTCGCCCTCACTTCTTACCTCTTCACTATTACTTCTTACTTCAATAAGGATTTGCGAGCCCGCAAGGGGCTCCGCAAATCCTTATTT
>JAFRJB010000118.1 GCA_017432485.1 Clostridia bacterium | reverse complement strand
ATTTTATGAAACCGCCCTATCAAGGGCGGTGCGCGCATAGCGCGCGGTGGGTGAAACTGAAAACTGAAAGCTGAAAACTGAAAACTGACAAATAAGGGTTGTCGAGCAAACAGCTCGACAACCCTTATTTGTAAATATTGACATTTGAGACACAATATGATAATTTGAAGAATAGAATAAAAAGTGTTTTATTCACCAAGGCAATACAGTCAGTGTAAGAACCCGGTTTCTTTTCGCTGATTTGCCTTGATATTTCATTAAAAATATTCGCAATACAGACAGTATTGGCTGCATTTTTTGCTTTATCTTAAGGCAAATCGGCAGAAAATAAACTGCGTGCACTTTAAATCCCGATAGTTAAGATGCAGTTTGGTGCTTTGAAAACGCCAAAATGCGCTTAAATAGCGGATTTAAAGCGGGTTTATACACTGAATGTATTGCCTAAGGAGGAATTACTATGTTTTGTCAAACCTGCGGCACACCCGTAGAAGATACCGCGACTGTCTGCCCTAACTGCGGCGCGGCATTAACCCCGCTCGAGCAGCCGGCAGCAGAACCCGCTGCACAGGCAAGCGAGCAAACCGCTTACGCACAGCCCGAAGTGCAGCAGCCCGATGCGCAACAACCCGCTTATACACAGCCGGAGTATCAGCAGCAGGCGTATACCCAAGCCGATGCGCAACAGCAAGCGTATGCACAGCCGGACTACCAACAGCAATACGCGCAACCCGGTTATCAACAGCCCGGTTACGAGCAGCAGGCTTATGGGCAGCCCGGTTATCAGCAGCCGCCCTATGAGCAGCCTGCCGGCGAACCCAAGAGTAAGGTAGCCGCCGGTCTTTTGGCGATTTTCTTGGGCAGCTTGGGCATTCACAACTTCTACCTGGGCTTTACAAAGCGCGCCTTAATTCAGCTGCTTGTCAGCCTGCTCACCTGCGGTATCGGTGCGGTACCGATGGGGATTTGGGCGCTGGTGGAAGGCATTTTCTACCTTGCCGGCAGCAACGGTTATACCACCGATGCCAACGGCGTACCGCTTAAGGATTAAATTTTAATAAAACAACATTTTTACCGCTGTAAAGTAGTTTTACTTTGCAGCGGTTTTTTCTGCCAAAAAGCCGCCAAACACACTGCGGAGAAACCCTAAAACTTGATTTTTTTTTAGAAATATAATATTATAGGACAATATAAAGAGCACCAATAGAAAGGGAATAAATATGAATATCCTCTTTGCGGGCGATGTTGTCGGCAGCGGCGGCTGCAGTTTTGTCGAGAAAAACCTGCGCGCCGTCAAGCAGCACTACGCCATTGATTTCACCGTAATCAACGCCGAAAACTCCGCGGTCGGTAACGGGGTCACCCCTGCCTCCGCCGATTGGCTGTTGGATGCCGGTGCCGATGTGCTCACCCTGGGCAACCACGGTTTGCGGCGCCGCGAAATCTACCCGTATTTAGACAATGAAAACAATCCCATCCTCCGCCCCTATAACCTGCACAAAGATGCACCGGGCAGAGGGATGCTCGTTATCTGTAAGGGCGCTGCCAAAATCGGCGTGCTCAATTTGATGGGGCTTCACGGGATGGAGAGCATCGACAACCCGTTTAATACGGTTGATGCCGCTTTAGAAGACTTTGCCGCACAGGGCTGCAATATTATCTTAGTGGATTTTCACGCCGAGGCGACCGGCGAAAAGCGCGCCATGGGCTTTTATCTTGACGGCAAGGTCACGGCAGTGCTCGGCACCCACACCCATGTGCCGACGGCGGACGAACAAATTCTGCCCGGCGGCACCGCCTATATCACCGATGTCGGGATGACAGGACCGCTCGACTCCTGCCTTGGCATCAGGAAAGAGTTAGCCATCGAAAAAATGCGCACGCTTTTGCCGGTGCGCTTTGAGAACCCCGACAATCCCTGTGCGATGCAGGCGGTTGTAATTCATGTCGATGAACAAACCGGCAAAGCTGCCGGGATGGAAAGAATAGAGGTAAGTTAAGTATGAGCTTCAAAAAACTGGCAGCACTTTTGCTTTGCGCTGCGCTGCTGTTCTCACTGTGCGCCTGCTCGGGCGGCAAAAAAGGCGATGAACCTGCTGCGGCGGCGCGCTCGCTGCGCCTGCCGTTTGCATCAGAGGACTCTATCGACCCTTACGCCTGCGAAAGCAGCTGTAACCTGCTGGTGAGCAGGCTGATTTTCGAGTCGCTGTTTGCTATTGATGACAGCCGCCAACCGGTGCAGCAGCTTGCCGAAAAGTATATTGTGGAAGATAAAACCATCACCGTCACTTTGGCGCAGGCCTCGTTTTCCGACGGCAGCGCCGTCACCAGTGAAGATGTGATTTTTTCCTTTGACAGAGCCAAGCAGTCAGAGCGCTATAAAGCAGCGCTCGCCGGCTTTGACGGCGCGCAGGCAAAGGGCTCGGGCGTGGTGCGCTTTACTTTGGCGAGCAAGAATGTGTATGCGCTCAACCTGCTCACCTTCCCCATTCTCAGCCAGAAGAATAACCGCATCGGTTCCGGCTACTACGCCCTGCAGGAAAATGATAACGGCTACACACTTGCCTACAATAAAAACCATAAGGGCGACCGCCCGCAGTTTGAAACGATAGAACTTGTGGAGTGCGCCGATGAAGCGGCGGCAATTAAAGCCTTTAATGCCGAGAGCATCGACTATCTCTTTGAAAGTTTGAGTGACGGTAATGTGCGCGCAAGCGCTATTCAAAGCCAAAAAGCCAAACTCAATAACCTGCTCTTTTTGGGGCTCAACTCCAAAAAAGGGCTGCTCAAAAACACCGCCTTTCGCGCGGCGTTAAGCTACTGCTTAAACCAAGATGAATTGTGCGAAAGTGCACTGGAGGGCTACGCCGTTGCCACTGCCACACCGTTTGATGCGCAGTGGAGCGAAATGGGCTCGATTGTCGCAAATTCCGTGCTCAGCAACAGCAAGCAGGCAAAAGCGGCGTTTAAAAAAGCGGGCTGTACCTATGATAAAATGGGCATTAATCTGCTCTTAGAGGAAAAGCCGATTAGCCTGACGATTCTTGTCAACAGCGCCAATAATATGAAAATTGCTCTTGCCGAGAGCGTGAAAACGCAGCTTATCTCCTTCGGCATCAGTGCAGAAGTCAAAAAAATGCCTTTTGATGAATACAGCAAGGCAGTGGAAAACGAGAATTTCGATTTATATATCGGTGAAGTCGCCATTCCCAATGACTTCAATTTAGACTGTTTCTTTAGCGCCGACGGCGGCGCGGATTTCGGTATTGACTATACCACCGTGCAAAAAACCTATGTGCAGTTTAAGGGCGGCAACGCTTCTTTGCAGGACTTTGTGAGCGCCTTTTGCGATGAAAATCCGTTTATTCCCATCGGCTACCGCTGCGCGCACGTATGCCTGCATACCGATTTAAAAATCGCGGGCACCATCAGCGAAAACAATCCGTTTCCACAGATATGGGAGTGGGATAAATGAAAGAGATGAACACATCTATCCGATATGTCAAAGGGGTCGGTGCCAAGCGCGCCGGTCTTTTCGCGCGCCTGGGAATTGAAACGATTGATGATTTAATTCATTTCTATCCCCGCGGCTATAAGGATTGGAGTGATATCCGCCCCATTGCCGAAACCGTGTGCGGCGAAATTGCCTGTATCAAGGCGACCTGCATTCAACCGGTGCAGCAGTTCGTTTCGCCCAAAAGCGGCATTAAGGTGTTTTCGACCCGTGTCAGCGACAATCAAAGCATCATGGAAATCACCATTTTCAATAATGTCTTTGCCGCTTCCAAGCTGGCATTCGGTGAGGATTATTATTTTTACGGCAAGGTCGAAGGCAACCTTGCCGAGCGCAAAATGGTCAACCCCGCAATTGAAAGCGCTTCTGCCGCGGCGGCAATTAAGCCCATTTACCCGCTCACCGGCGGGCTGACAACACCGATTGTCAGCAAAGTGATGGCGGCGGCGTTTGAAACCATCGAACCGGTCGAGGAACCCTTCCCGCCGGGGCTTGTGAGCGCCTACAGGCTTTGCGGTGAATGGGAAGCGCTGCAAAATATCCATTTCCCGAAAAATAAAGCAGCGCTCGAAAGCGCCAAAAAGCGCTTGATTTTTGATGAACTGCTCTATTTACAATTAGGGCTTTTAAGTATGAAGGCGCACACCGCCGTGGCGCACAGCCCGCAAATCAAGAGCGATTACAGCAAAGAATTCGCTGCCCGCCTCCCCTATACCCTTACCGGTGCGCAACAGCGCGTGATTGCCGAGGCGATTGCCGACTTTCGGGCAGAAGCGCCGATGAGCCGGCTGGTGCAGGGCGATGTCGGGTCGGGCAAAACCGCCGTGGCGATGAGCTTGATGTATACCGCCGCCAAAAACGGCATGCAGAGTGCGATGATGGCACCCACCGAAATCTTGGCAGAGCAGCACTATGAAACCATTGCGCCCTACTTTGAAGGGGCAGGGTTGCGCGCGGTGCTTTTAACCGGCTCGATGACTGCTAAAGAAAAGCGCGAAACCAAAGCGCTGATTGCCGCGGGCGAAGCAGATGTCATCATCGGCACCCATGCGCTCATTCAGGGCGATGTCGAATTCTCCAACCTCGGGCTGGTCATTACCGATGAACAGCACCGCTTTGGTGTCAAGCAGCGCAGCGCCCTTGCCAAAAAGGGTGAAAATGTTAATTTACTGGTCATGTCCGCCACGCCGATTCCGCGCACACTCGCACTCTTTATCTACGGCGAGCTTGACATTTCCATTCTCGATGAAATGCCTGCCGGCAGGCAAAAGATTGATACCTTTGTGGTCAATTCCACCTACCGGAAAAGGCTGAATCATTTTATCAAAGAAGAAATACAAAAAGGCAGGCAGGCATATATCGTTTGCCCGCTGGTCGAAGAAGGCGAAAACGAAGACTTGCTCAGCGCCACCGCCTATGCCGAAGAACTCAAAAAAGGCGCCTTTGCCGACTGCCGCCTTGCGGTGCTCCACGGCAAGATGAAAGGCAGCGAAAAAGATGCGGTGATGCGCCGTTTTAAAGCGGGCGAGATTGATATCTTGGTTGCCACGACTGTGATTGAAGTAGGCATTGATGTGCCCAACGCAACCGTGATGGTCATCGAAAACGCGGAGCGTTTCGGGCTCTCGCAGCTGCATCAGCTGCGCGGCAGAATCGGCAGAGGGGCGCACCGGTCCTACTGCATTTTGGTCAGCGATAACGAGAGCCAAAAAAGCGTGCGCCGCCTGGAAACGATGAAACACTCGGCAGACGGCTTTGCCATTGCCGAGGAAGATTTGAAACTGCGCGGACCGGGCGACTTTTTCGGCGAGCGGCAGCACGGCTTGGTCAATTTAAAAATTGCCAACCTGCTCACCGATATGGAAACGCTCACCGCGGCGGGCGAAGCCGCAAGAACTATCCTTGCCGCCGACCCGCTTTTGCAGGCGCAAAAGTACGCCGGCTTAAAACAAGGTGTAGAGAATTTCTTTGCAGAGCAAAGAACAGATGTAAATTAAAGCGATTTGCCAAGCAAATCGCTTTAATTTACATCTGTTCAGTTTTCAGTTTTCAGTGTTCAGTTTTCAGTGTTCAGTAGCGAGTTCGCTTTTGCGAACTCGCCTTTTTATTTATTGTATCTGTCTATAATCGGGTGCGGGTGTCCCGCCCTT